>CAZUFQ010000068.1:0-13828 GCA_964618735.1 uncultured Enterobacteriaceae bacterium | reverse complement strand
TTTGAAAACAGAGCCACAGTGATCTTTGCTGACCGCCTAAAGGACATGGGCTTTGAGTATGCTACTCGAGCAGGAATCTCGATTGGGATTCAAGATATGGCTATTCCAGCAGCAAAAGAAAAAATGCTAGAAGCTGCTCAAAAGTCGCTTGAGGAGATTCAGGATCAATACACGAAAGGCCTGATCACGGACGGTGAGCGCCACAATAAAGTCGTTGATACGTGGGCTGCGGTGACTGACGAAGTTGCGAACGAAATGTTCAATAGTCTTCGTGAAAGCCGTGGTGGGTTCAGTCCAATCTACATGATGGCTGATTCCGGCTCTCGGGGTAGCGCTCAACAAATTCGTCAGCTTGCAGGGATGCGAGGATTGATGGCGAAGCCCTCTGGAGAAATTATTGAAACGCCGATCACAGCAAACTTTCGTGAAGGACTCTCAGTTCTCCAATACTTTATTTCCACACACGGTGCACGGAAAGGTCTTGCTGATACAGCCTTGAAAACTGCGAACTCAGGTTATTTGACTCGCCGTCTTGTTGATGTTGCGCAAGATTCAATCATCAGCGATCAAGACTGTGGCACGATTGACGGCATCGAAATGACGCCGCTAGTCGAAGGTGGAGAAATTATCGAAGGGTTAGGAGAACGCGTGCTTGGTCGAGTGGCGCTTGATGATATTCGTGACCCTTTCACAAATCAGATTCTCGTTCATGCCAGCGAAGAAATCGACGAAGAGAAAGTCACCCTGATTGAAGAGGCTGGATTAGAGAAAGTGAGGATCCGTTCCTCTCTGACTTGCCAATCGCGGCGAGGCGTCTGCATCCGATGCTACGGGAGAGATCTGGCCAGAGGACGGATGGTGAATATGGGAGAGGCGGTTGGTATTATCGCTGCCCAGTCAATTGGAGAGCCTGGTACCCAGCTCACCATGCGGACGTTCCATATTGGGGGTACTGCGAGCCGACGCGCCGAACAAACGACTCTTACGACTAGAAACGACGGAGAATTGCGTTTCATTAATCTCAAGACTGTTGTGAACCGTGATGGGGATCTTGTCGTGATGAATCGAAACGGTGAGGTTGCTATCGTCGATCATCCCGAAGTTGGAAGAGAACGAGAACGAGAGCGTTATCCTCTCGTTTACGGAGCCAAGCTCAAAAAAAGAGACAAAGCGAAGATCAAAGCGGGAGATTTGATTGCAGAGTGGGATCCATACACCCTGCCCATCCTCACTGAAGTTAGCGGGACCGTGAAATTTGGCGACATTGATGAAAAGACGATGCAAGAGAAGGTCGACGAGCGCACTGGGCTGTCAACCAAAGTTATCATCGACTTTAGAGACCCAAGTGTACGACCCCGCATTTCCATTAAGGATGAGAATGCGAAGACGGTAAAGTTACCGAGCGGTCTAGATGCTCGGTACCTTCTGCCAGTTGGCTCTCACATCAATGTTACGGAAGGGCAACGTATCGAGGCTGGCGACATTGTTGCGAAAATGCCACGGGAAACCACGAAGACGAAGGACATTACTGGCGGTCTGCCGCGAGTGGCTGAGCTCTTTGAAGCGCGCAAGCCGAAAGAATTTGCAGTCATTAGTGAAATCGAAGGTGCTGTATCTTTCGGAAAAGATACGAAAGGCAAGCGAAAAATCGTCGTGACCCCAGAGATTGGTGAGGCACGAGAGTACCTGATCCCGCGTGGCAAACATATCAGTGTTCGAGAGGGAGATGTCGTGCGTGCTGGAGAACCCTTGATGGATGGATCTTCTAATCCGCACGATATTCTTGGCGTGTTAGGAGAAAAAGAACTCGCTAAATCTCTTGTCGACAGCATTCAAGAGATCTATCGACTACAAGGGGTGCGTATTCATGATAAGCACATTGAAACTATTGTTCGGCAAATGATGCGCCGCGTTAGCGTCACAGATGTTGGCGACTCTGAATTTCTTGTTGGAGAGCAAGTAGAAAAGTGGCGTTTCCAAGAAGAGACGGAGAGAGTGCTGGCCCGCGGAGGCAAACCGCCAGAAGCGAAATCGCTACTAATGGGTATTACCAAAGCGAGCTTGTCTACGGATAGTTTTATTTCGGCCGCCTCTTTCCAGGAAACCACCAAAGTGCTCACTGAGGCCGCAATTCATGGAAAGGTCGATATGCTGCTCGGACTGAAAGAGAACGTCATCATGGGAAGGCTCATCCCTGCTGGTACAGGAAGTCCGACCTATAACAAGATCGAAGTCCGAACTGTAGAGAGTGAAGAAGAGCAACAAGTAGAGTTTTCGCAAACCGTAGAAGCTTCGTGAGGGTTGCGCCTGATATCTTAAGGAGGATGAATGCCTACGATTCAGCAGCTCGTCCGTTTCGGACGAGAGAGGCAAAGGAAGAAACTGACTGCTCCAGCCCTGCAGGCGTGTCCACAGAGGCGAGGAGTCTGTACCCGCGTATACACAACGACGCCGAAAAAACCTAATTCTGCATTACGCAAAGTCGCTCGCGTACGGCTGACAAATGGTATCGAGGTGACTGCTTATATCCCAGGAATCGGGCATAATTTGCAGGAACACTCTGTCGTTCTCATTCGAGGCGGTCGAGTCAAAGACTTGCCTGGCGTCCGTTATCATATTGTTAGAGGTACACTCGACTCAATTGGCGTGCAAGATCGAAAGCAAGGTCGTTCGAAGTACGGCACGAAAAAGCCTAAATAGAGATAAAAAAGGAAGTGTTATGCCGCGTAAAGGACCAGTCCCAAAAAGAGAAATCCTTCCAGATCCAAAGCATCATGACCCCACTGTGACAAAGTTTATTAATATGATGATGCTAGGAGGGAAGAAAGGTGCGGCAGAACGAATCTTATACGGAGCGATGGATCTTATAAGCCAACGAAGCGGAGAGGATGCGGTCGAGGTCTTCCGACGAGCGCTGGAGAATGTCAAGCCGATTGTTGAAGTGCGCTCGCGACGTGTTGGTGGGGCGACATACCAAGTACCAGTAGAGGTGCGAGCAAATCGACGTAATTCTCTAGCGATGCGTTGGTTGGTTCAATCCTCAAGGCAACGACCTGAAAAAAATATGCGGGAGAAATTGGCGGGAGAGCTATTCGAAGCCTCTCAAAATAGAGGAGGGGCAGTGAAGAAACGTGAAGATACTCATCGTATGGCTGAAGCGAATAAAGCATTTGCTCACTATCGGTGGTAGTGAGCAGGCCAAAGAAACACGAAACAGAGATTGCGGAGTGACGGCGGTTGACTCTTTTGTAATACTATTTAGAATCGGACACCCCAAGCATTGTAGGAAGCTGCAATTCAGGAAAGAGTAGTTACTGGATTGCTTCCCCCAAGATTAAGAAGCTTCCTCTTATCAGATTCTACGCAGAAGGAGCGGAGCGAGTTATGGCGAAGGCGCGGTTTGAGCGGACGAAGCCGCATGTGAACGTAGGGACGATCGGGCATATAGATCATGGGAAGACGACGTTGACGGCGGCGATCACGAAAGTGTTGGCGGCGCGGAAGTTGGCCAATTTCGTGCCGTTTGATCAGATCGATAAAGCGCCGGAGGAGCGCGAGCGGGGGATTACGATTAATACGGCGCATGTGGAGTATGAGACGACCAAGCGGCATTATGCGCATGTGGATTGTCCGGGGCATGCGGATTACATCAAGAATATGATTACGGGGGCGGCGCAGATGGACGGGGCGATCTTAGTGGTGGCGGCCAGTGAGGGGCCGATGCCGCAGACGCGCGAGCATATTTTATTAGCGCGTCAGGTGGGAGTGCCGGCGATAGTGGTGTTCATGAATAAGGTGGACATGGTGGATGATCCGGAGTTGTTGGACTTGGTGGAGTTAGAGATGCGGGAGTTGTTGTCGAAGTATGAGTTTCCGGGGGACGACACGCCGATTATCCGGGGGAGTGCGTTGAAGGGGTTGGAAGGGGACCAGAGTGAGGTGGGGGAGCCGGCGATCTTGGCGTTGATGGAGGCGGTGGATAGTTTTATCCCGGAGCCGCAGCGAGATGTAGACAAGGCATTTTTGATGTCGGTAGAAGATGTGTTTACGATCTCGGGGCGGGGGACGGTGGCGACAGGGCGGATAGAGCGGGGGCGAGTGAAGGTGGGAGAAGAGGTGGAGATCGTAGGGATAAAGCCGACGGTGAAGACGGTGGTGACGGGGGTGGAGATGTTCCGCAAAGTGTTAGACGAGGGGGTGGCGGGGGACAATGTGGGATGTTTATTGCGGGGGGTGAAGCGGGAAGAGATCGAGCGGGGGCAGGTGTTGGCGCAGCCAGGGAGTATTACGCCACATACGAAGTATGAAGCGGAAGTGTATGTATTGACGAAGGAAGAGGGCGGGCGGCATACGCCGTTTTTTAATGGGTATCGGCCGCAGTTTTATTTTCGGACGACGGATGTGACGGGGTCGGTGACGTTGCAGGAGGGGGTGGAGATGGTGATGCCGGGGGACAATACCAAGATGAATGTGGAGTTATTGACGCCGATTGCGATGGATGAGGGGTTACGGTTTGCGATTCGGGAGGGGGGGCGCACGGTGGGAGCTGGGGTCGTCACCAAAATCCTGCTCTAACTACCTGCTATTTCCTAAGAAAAGAGGACAGATCTATGCGTGACCTTGTTGCTTTATCTTGCGAACAGTGTAAACAAAAAAATTATATGACGACAAAAAATAAAAAAACGACTCCTGACAAAATCTCCCTGCGGAAATTCTGCCCTGTTTGCCGTGTTCATACTTCTCATCGCGAAACAAAGGCATAGGAGGGTCAGTAGCTCGAATTGGTTAGAGCACCGGACTCCAAATCCGGGGGTTGCAGGTTCGAATCCTGCCTGACCCGTTCTCAATAAAACTATAGCAAGCAGGAAAGCCATGGCGGTGCTTGTGCAAGGACTAAAAGAAGGAATAGATACCGCGCGTACGTTTGTCCAGGAATCATGGGCGGAACTGCGGCGTGTACAATGGCCAACACGCAATGAAATACGCGCCGCGACAATTATTGTGATCCTTTTGGTAAGCACAATTTCATTATTCCTTTTTCTTGTGGATACCCTTCTTTCTTGGCTTTTTCATGCTTTTCTCGGGAGTTAACTCCCAGGCTGTCTCCCTTATATGGCGAAACAATGGTATGTGGTCCACACCTATTCTGGGTTTGAACGCAAAGCAAAAGCTGCGCTGGAAGAGCGTATCCGGATGCTTGGAAAACAAGAAGCCTTTGGGGATATTCTTGTTCCTGAAGAGCAAGTAGTGGAACATGTGAAGGGAAGGAAGAAGACTTCTGCTCGAAAATTCTTCCCTGGATATATCCTGGTGCAAATGGAGCTCAACGACGAAACCTGGCATGTCGTTAAATCTACCCCAAAAGTGACGGGGTTCGTAGGTGGATCAAATGATCCACAGACTATTCCTCCCGTTTCTGAAGCTGAAGTCTATGAAATCCATCAGCAGGTTCAAGAGGGAGCAAAGAGCCCAAAACCAAAAGTCCTTTTTGAGGCGGGGGAGGGTGTGAAAGTAACAGATGGTCCTTTCCAGGACTTTACGGGTGTAGTGGAAGAAGTGAAGCCGGAAAAAGGAAAATTGCGAGTATTGATAAGTATCTTTGGTCGAGCGACTCCGGTCGAACTTGATCTTGGTCAGGTTGAAAAAGCATAGGGTAAAGAAATATGGCAAAGAAAGTTGTCGGAGAAATCAAACTGCAGATTCCAGGTGGACAAGCTACGCCTAGTCCTCCAGTTGGCCCCGCTTTAGGTCAACGTGGTGTTAATATTATGGAGTTTTGCAAGGCGTTTAATGCTCGTACACAATCGCAGCAAGGAATCACTACTCCAGTCATTATCACTGTCTACGCTGACCGCTCTTTCTCTTTCATTACAAAAACGCCTCCAGTTCCTGTTTTAATCAAAAAAATGTTGGGATTAGAAAAAGGGTCGGGAGAACCAGCAAAAAAGATGGTGGCTTCTCTCACCCGCGCTCAAGCCAAAGAGATCGCAACAACAAAGATGGCAGATCTCAATGTGAAAGATATTGATGCTGCCGTCCGAACCGTAGAAGGGACTGCCCATAGCATGGGCATCACTGTGGTGGACTAAGATGACAAACACGAGCAAAAGCTATCATGCTGCATTAGAAAAGGTTGATCGGACAAAAAACTATCCTCTTGACGAAGCGATGACTGTAACTAGAAGCATTGCGCGTGCAAAGTTTGACGAGACCGTAGAACTAGCTGTGCGTGTCGGTGTTGATCCACGCAAGGCTGACCAAAACATTCGTGGAACGGTTATTCTTCCTCATGGCACGGGTAAGTCGGTTAGAGTAGCTGTCTTTGCGAAAGGGGAGAAAGCAAAAGAAGCTGAAGCTGCCGGTGCTGATGTTGTCGGCGGAGATGAGTTGGTAAAACGCATTAGTGAAGAGGGATGGCTTGAGTTCGATAAAGCTGTGGCGACTCCAGATATGATGGGGCAAGTCGGACGATTAGGGAAGGTGCTTGGTCCGCGAGGCCTTATGCCTAATCCCAAAGTTGGCACTGTTACCATGGATGTTGGGAAAGCGGTTCAAGAGCTCAAGGGTGGAAAAGTTGAATTTCGTGTTGATAAAGCTGGTAATGTCCACGTTCCGGTTGGTAAGGTTTCCTTTGGGGAGCAGAAACTTTTAGAAAACGCTAGCGTAGTCATTGACAGTTTGATCAAAGCAAAACCGTCTTCCGCAAAAGGCACGTATCTCTTGCGTGTTGCTGTAAGCACGACGATGGGTCCTGGGGTTCGGGTTGATCCTGCAACCGTCCATAGAACAACAATCGCGTAGCCTGTCGGCGCATTGTAGAGTAGAGCTGAGGAAATATGGATCGTCAAGGAAAAGAACACGTTGTTGCGCAATTACAAGATCGCTTTACAAAAGCGACTACTGCTGTTGTTGCGGAATATAAAGGCCTTACTGTCGCCGAACTCAATCAGCTTCGTCGAGAGCTGCGTGAGGTAGGCGGAGAATATCATGTCGCAAAGAATACTTTGGTCGAACTGGCGATTGAGGGGTCACCCTACCTCTCATTGAAAGATCTGTTGTCTGGTCAAAATGGTTTAGTCCTCGGGTATGGTGATACCGTAGGTTTCATGAAAGTTGTTGCTCGTTACGTCAAAGAGCATGAAAAATTTACAGTAAAGGGCGGAGTAACCGATGGGCAATTTCTTTCTGCCGCCGGAGTTGAAGCGATCTCGCAATTGCCTAGCCGAGAAGTGCTGCGTGCTCAGCTTCTTGGTCTTTTCTCGCGGGCTGCTACCCAGATGGCCAGTTTATTAGCTGAGTCAGGCGTGCGGTTAGCCCGTTTGTTAGATTCAAGAAAATCGCAGCTCGAACAAAACTAAAACTGTCTATATAATCTAGCATCTAGCGAAGGAGGATTTATGGCTCTTACTCCAGAAAAAATGGAAGAGATTGTTGGAACTTTGTCCAGTCTCACTATCCTTGAGGTTTCTGATCTCGTCAAGAAACTTGAAGAAAAATGGGGAGTGAGCGCTTCCGCACCTGTCATGGTTGCTGGCGCAGCGGCTGCCCCTGCGGCTGCCCCTGCGGCTGCCCCGGAAAAAGAAGATTTTGACGTCGTGTTGACGGGTTCAGGAGATAAGAAGATTCAGGTCATCAAGGTGGTGCGTGAACTAACCGGACTTGGTCTCAAAGAAGCGAAAGATCTTGTCGACGGTGCGCCAAAGACCGTGAAGGAAGCAGTGCCAAAGGCTGAAGCTGAGGCGATGAAAAAGAAGCTGGAAGAGGCGGGGGGCACGATTGAGCTGAAGTAGCCTTCACTATAAGGAGAGATACAGAATGGCTCTGCAGCTGGCAAACAATTTCCGTATTCGGCGTTCATTTGGTCGGATTAAGAAGACAATTGAAATTCCCCATTTGCTGGAGATACAGCGGCGCTCGTACGAAGAGTTCCTGCAACGAGTACTCTCCCCCGAGAACCGTGCTGATTCCGGATTGCAGGGTGTTTTTCGCTCCGTTTTCCCGATAAAGGATTTTAATGAAACGGCTTCTCTTGAGTTTGTTAGCTATACCCTCGGAGAGCCGAAATATAGTGTCGAGGAATGCCATCAACGTGGCATGACGTTTGCCGCTCCTCTGAAAGTCACGATCCAACTCGTCTTGTGGGAAGTAGAGCAACGGACTGGATCCCGAACGATCAAGAACGTAAAAGAACAAGAAGTCTACTTTGGAGAAATTCCTCTGATGACTACTCATGGCACGTTCATGGTCAACGGAACGGAACGTGTGATCGTGAGTCAGCTCCATCGTTCCCCAGGTGTCTTTTTCGACCATGATAAAGGAAAGACTCATGCTAGTGGTAAGTTGCTCTACTCAGCGCGTATCATTCCTTATCGTGGATCATGGATTGATTTTGAATTCGATCCACGAGACATTCTCTACGTTCGTATCGATCGTCGGAGAAAATTCCACGCTACCGTGCTTCTCCGTGCTTTGGGTATGACGGCAGAAGATCTGCTGAATTACTACTATCGCAAAGACGTAATTTTTCTTGATAATCGAAAGCCGGTGAAGCTCTTTAAGCCGGAACAGCTTCTTGGTGTACGGGCGAGTAAAGATGTGCGTCATCCTTTAACAAACGATCTGCTCGTCAAAGAGGGTCGTAAGTTTACGCGGTCTGCCTTGAAACAGATCGAATCTGCAGGGCTCGAACAAATTCCTATTGCACTTGAGGAAGTCATTGGCTGCATCTCTGCGCACGACATCCTAGACCCAACGACAAAAGAAGTGTTGGTTGAGTGCAATCAGGAAATTTCTCAGGAGAAATTGGACCTCTTGCTTGAGCGGGGTGTCTCTTCTGTCGAAGTCTTATTCATTGATGATTCTCATGTTGGACCTTCACTACGTAATACGCTGCTACAAGATAAAATTACCTCTTCAGATGAGGCTACCATAGAAATTTATCGTCGCCTTCGTCCTGGAGATCCGCCCACACTCGAAGCAGCGACGACGTTTTTCCATAATCTCTTTTTTAACGCTGAGCGTTATAATCTTTCACGTGTTGGAAGACTGAAACTCAACCATAAGCTTCGCCTCAACGCTCCCATTGATCAGGGAATATTGCGAAAAGAAGACATTCTTGAAGTTGTCCGCTACTTGGTTGAGTTGAAAAATGGTAATGGCGTTATTGATGATATAGACCATCTAGGAAACCGCCGCGTACGCGCCGTAGGTGAACTAGTCGAAAATCAATTTCGTATCGGACTTGTTCGTATGGAACGTGCGGTAAAGGAACGTATGAGTTTGCAAGATGTTGAGACGCTCATGCCTCAAGAACTGGTAAACTACAAACCGGTTTCCGCAGCGCTCAAGGAATTTTTTGGCTCTAGTCAACTTTCGCAATTTATGGATCAAACGAATCCATTATCTGAGGTGACGCACAAGCGTCGCCTCTCTGCTCTTGGGCCAGGGGGTTTAACACGAGAGCGTGCAGGATTCGAAGTACGCGACGTCCATCCGACGCATTATGGCCGCGTTTGTCCAATTGAGACGCCAGAGGGGCCGAATATTGGTCTCATTTCTAGCCTCTCCACTTATGCTCGGGTCAACGAGTACGGCTTTATCGAGACGCCGTACCGTGAAGTAGAAAATGGCAGAGTGACGGACCGTGTTCGATATTTATCTGCTCTGGAAGAAGAGAGTCAAACAATTGCCCAGGCCAATGCGCCTGTAGACGGGCGCGGTTTTCTATCCGGAGAACTAATCTCTGCTCGGCTGGGCGGCGAATTTATTATGGTTCGTCCACAACAAGTGCAACTTATGGACGTATCTCCTACCCAACTTGTGAGCGTAGCGGCAGCATTAATACCGTTTCTTGAGCACGATGACGCGAACAGGGCGTTGATGGGCTCAAATATGCAACGGCAAGCAGTGCCCCTCCTGCGTACGGAAGCTCCTCTTGTCGGGACCGGAATGGAGCAAGTCGTAGCGCGTGATTCTGGTGCTACGTTGGTTGCGCGACGCAGTGGGATTGTTGAGAGTGTGGACTCTGCTCGTATCGTGATCAAAGCTGACGCTCCTGCGGCTCATGGAGATGCTGGCGTTGATATTTACACCCTAACGAAATATCAGCGCTCGAACCAAAACACGTGTATTAATCAAAAGCCTATTGTCCTTGTTGGTGATAGAGTACAACCCGGCGATGTGATCGCTGATGGACCAGCAACAGATATGGGCGAATTAGCGCTAGGGCGGAATGTGTTGGTCGCCTTTATGATCTGGGGCGGGTACAATTTTGAAGATTCGATCCTAGTCAGCGAGCGTTTGCTACGAGAAGACGTATTCACTTCAGTCCATATTGAAGAGTTTGAGTGTGTCGCCCGGGATACAAAACTCGGACCAGAAGAGATTACCCAAGATATTCCTAATGTAGGGGAAGAAGCGCTAAAAGATCTTGACGAGAGCGGAATCGTGAGAATTGGGGCTGAGGTAAAGCCTGGTGATATCTTGGTAGGAAAAATCACACCGAAAGGAGAAACACAACTTTCGCCGGAAGAAAAGCTTCTGCGTGCGATTTTCGGAGAAAAAGCAGGAGAAGTGCGAGATACTTCGCTCCGAGTTCCTCCTGGTGTAGAAGGGACTGTCATTAATGTCCGAGTTTTCTCTCGTAAAGGCGTAGCAAAAGACGAGCGGAGTCAGAGTATTGAAGAAGAAGAAGTGGTACGCTTGCAGAAGGATCGTGACGAAGAGGTCCGCATCATTCATGAAAGTACGGGCAGTAAATTAAGAGAACTCCTGATTGGGAAAGTGACGAGTGCTCGCTTAGCGGATGATGATTCACGCCAGATCCTCGTGCCAAAAGGGAAAGAGATTACCGAAGAGCTTTTTAACTCCCTGACGCCTGCTCATTGGGATCATATTAAAATAGAAGATGAAGATACGAACGAGGAAATCACACGCATTGTTGAAGCAATGGAAGATCAAATTGCTGATATCCGTGATGAGTTTGAAAAAAAAGTAGAGAAGTTAAAAAGTGGGGATGAACTTCCTCCTGGCATCATCAAGATGGTGAAGGTTTTCGTTGTCAGCAAGAGGAAGTTACAAGTTGGCGACAAAATGGCGGGACGACACGGCAATAAAGGCGTACTGTCTCGTATTCTTCCAGAAGAAGATATGCCGTACTTAGCTGACGGTACACCGGTTGACGTTGTACTTAATCCACTAGGTGTTCCTTCCCGCATGAATGTCGGACAGATCCTTGAGACTCATCTTGGATGGGCGGTGCGAGTACTTGGTGAGCAGATCGCCGAAGAAACAGTAAAAAGCAATGGCAAAACGTTGGATGAAGGGCTTCGCAAGAAATTGAAAGATATTTACGGAAATGGGACACCCACTGTGGTGCTTAATGACCTCAATAGCTCTGACCTTCATCGTGTTGCTAGCCGAGCAAAACAGGGGATACATGTTGCTTCACCGGTGTTTGATGGGGCGACTGAAGAGGAGATCTTCTCTCTTCTCAATCATGCGAATCTCCCTGAAAGCGGGCAAACGATTCTTTATGACGGTCGAACAGGAGAGCCATTTAATCAGCCAGTGACCGTTGGTGTTATGTATGTCTTGAAACTCCATCACCTTGTGGAAGATAAAATTCATGCTCGTTCTACAGGGCCCTATTCGTTGGTGACGCAACAACCACTTGGTGGTAAAGCACAATTTGGCGGACAACGATTAGGGGAAATGGAGGTCTGGGCTCTCGAGGCATATGGAGCCGCCTATAGTTTGCAAGAAATGTTAACCGTTAAATCTGATGACGTTGCTGGTCGTACTCGCATGTATGAGGCGATTGTCAAAGGAGAAAATGTCCTTGAGCCTGGCTTGCCTGAATCATTTAATGTCATGATTAGAGAATTACAAAGCCTGGCGCTCAATGTCGAACTGCTTGAGGAAAAACGCTAATTCAGCGTGAAGGGGGAAAAATGGAAGATTTTCTCGGCCTCTTTGAGAAACCGCAGAACCCACTTCGCTTCAATGCTATTCGGGTGTCCCTCGCGTCGCCTGATATGATCAGGTCTTGGTCTCATGGCGAGGTCAAGAAGCCGGAGACGATTAACTACCGTACGTTCAAGCCGGAGCGCGATGGTCTCTTTTGTGCCAAGATTTTTGGCCCGACAAAAGATTACGAATGTAATTGTGGAAAATACAAGCGGATGCGCCACCGAGGTGTCGTTTGTGAAAAATGCGGTGTTGAGGTTATTCAGTCCAAGGTCCGTCGTGAGCGGATGGGACATATTGCTTTGGCGAGTCCAGTGGCCCATATCTGGTTTTTGAAAAGCTTGCCTAGTCGTATCGGCACGCTTCTCGACATGACATTAAAGGAATTAGAGCGTGTCCTCTATTTCGAATCCTATGTCGTTGTTGACCCTGGAAAAACTCCACTAAAAAAGAAAGAACTTTTGACGGAGACCCGTTACCGAAAATTGATGGAAGAGTACGGACCAGGTAGTTTTGTTGCGGAAATGGGCGCGGAAGCAATCCGTAAGTTGTTGCGAGATTTGCATCAGGAAAAACTTGCGGAAGATTTACGCGTTGAAATGAAAGAAACGGCGAGTGAAGCTCGACGGAAAAAGATTGCCAAACGTCTAAAAGTTATTAATGCGTTTCGGAATTCCGGAAATTCTCCGGAATGGATGGTACTTGAAGTCATTCCGGTTATTCCACCTGACCTTCGCCCACTTGTTCCTCTTGATGGAGGCCGCTTTGCAACGTCGGATCTGAATGATCTGTATCGACGTGTTATTAACAGAAACAATAGACTGAAGCGACTCATTGAACTCAATGCGCCAGACATCATTATTCGCAATGAGAAGCGAATGTTGCAAGAGGCGGTCGATGCGCTCTTTGATAATGGACGACGTGGTCGCCCACTTTCAGGGCCCAATAAGCGTCCATTAAAATCGTTATCGGACATGTTGAAAGGGAAGGGTGGTCGTTTCCGTCAAAATTTACTCGGCAAGCGCGTCGATTATTCTGGTCGATCAGTGATTGTGATTGGTCCGGAGTTGCGCCTGCATCAATGCGGACTACCAAAGCACATGGCTTTGGAGTTATTCAAACCGTTTATTTATAACAAACTTGAAGAACGGGGTTTTACCACCACTATTAAGAGCGCAAAAAAGATGGTGGAAAAAGAACGCCCAGAAGTATGGGATATTCTGGATGAAGTTATTCGGGAGCACCCCATATTACTAAATCGTGCTCCGACACTCCACAGATTGGGTATCCAGGCCTTTGAGCCAATTTTGATCGAGGGGAAAGCGATACAATTACATCCCCTCGTTTGTATGGCCTATAACGCCGACTTCGATGGCGATCAAATGGCTGTTCATCTGCCCTTGTCGGTTGAGGCGCAAGTTGAAGCACGTGCATTGATGATGTCAACCAACAACATCCTCTCTCCTGCTCATGGGAAGGCTATCATTGGTCCAACTCAAGATATCGTACTAGGGTTGTATTCGATGACAAGAGAACGGCCTGGTGCTATTGGTGAAAATAAAGTCTTTAGCAGTCCAGAAGAAGTACGTTTGGCCTACGACCAGGGCGCGGTTCACCTACAAGCACGAATTAAGGTGCGTATTCATGGGGAACTACAACAGACGACTGTTGGAAGAATCCTTCTCTCTGATATCACCCCACCGGAAATTCCGTTTTCGGACATTAACCGTGTAATGAAAAAAAAGGAACTTGGCGCTTTAATTGACCAATCCTTCCGCAAGTCTGGAAACAAAGCCACAGTGATCTTTGCTGACCGCCTCAAGGACATGGGCTTTGAGTATGCTACTCGAGCAGGAATCTC
>CAZUFQ010000067.1:0-13835 GCA_964618735.1 uncultured Enterobacteriaceae bacterium | reverse complement strand
TTAAGTTGAACTGGAATGAGGCCTGGTAGCCGCCCATGATGAAGAGGTTGGGGTATCCTTGTGAATGGATCCCATAGAGAGTACGGATGCCGTCTTGATATTTATCGTTAAGTTCGAGACCTTTTTCTCCTCGAATATCATTGTAAATGCCTGTTTTCTGCACCTCGAAGCCGGTGGCATAGATGAGGACATCGAGTTCGTACTGCTTACCCTCAAACAGCGGTCCCTTCTCGGTGATCTCGCTAATACCTTTTCCTCTCGTGTCGACCAGATGGACATTGGGGAGATTGTAGGTCGGAAGGTAGATGTCGTCGAAACAGGGACGTTTACACATGAACATGAACCACGGCTTGAGTGACTCAGCCGTCGCTTTGTCCTTGACGATTTCTTCGATGCGCCGGTGTATCCGCATCATGTGATCGATGTTGGCGTTTTCCTGACGACGGATTTTCTCGTCGCGAGTCAGGGAAGCAAGCTCCGCCTTCTGCTCATCAGAGAGCTGGGGTCCCATCAGTGCGCGTTTCCGCCTCTCAGCCTGCCACCCCGGTTGCAATCTCCGCGCCCAGTTCGGATCGGTAGGCCAGTCATCGCGGATGTCAATGGAAGAAGGCGTACGTTGGAACACATAGAGTTCCTTAGCTGCAGCGCCCAAACGGGGAATGGCCTGGACTGCCGAGGCGCCCGTGCCGATGATGCCCACGACCTTGTTTGCTAGACCTGACAAGTCGTCTTTCGTGTAGGCGTAGTCCCAACGTGAAGTGTGAAAGGAGTAGCCCTTAAAGGACTCCATACCTTCGATCTTCGATAGCTTAGGCTTGGAGAGAGTGCCGTTGGCGCAGATCACGAACTTCGCCTTCATGTGGTCGCCCCGGTCTGTGGTAATGTTCCACATCTTTTCGGTTTCGTTCCACACTGTGGAGGTCACAGTGGTCTGGAAGACCGCGAGTTCGTACAAGTTGTATTTCTTAGCGATAGCCTGGCAGTGACCGTAGATCTCCGGGCCTTTGGCGTAGCGGCTCTTCGGCACGTAGTCCATTTCGTCGAGTAGCGGCAGGTAATCGTAAGCAGGCACGTCACACGCCACCCCCGGATAACGGTTCCAGTACCACGTCCCGCCTACATCTGCGCCCCGCTCCACGATACGGATACTCTCGACGCCGCGTTCTCGTAGTCGCGCGGAGGTAAGAAGGGCAGAAAAGCCGCCGCCGATAAAGAGACATTCAACAGTATCGTTAATGGGTTCGCGAGGCTTGATCTCGCCGCCGTAAGGATCGACTTCGTATTGTGCGAACGCACCCGTGAGGTCCGACGTGTACTGCGCAGTGCCTTCCGGGCGGTATTTTAGCCGCAGGTCGCGCTCCTCGCCAAACTTCTGCTTAATGCGATCGTAATATTCTTGCGGTCTTGCGGACTGCCGCAGCGGGTTAAAGGCTCCAATAGTCTGAGCTTCCGGGATTCCCGTCGACTGCTCCATATTTATCCCTCCATGCATATAGTCATGTAGTTGTTTTGCTCCAGCCGTAGTGATGTGTCGTAGACGTAAAGTTTGGTGGGTGCGCATAACGTCGACTATCGCGCTGAGGCCCCAGGACGCCTAGGACAAGAAGCGTTTCACCTTCTCGATTACGCCGTTACCTCGTCTCCCCCAAACCCTTGGTAGCTTTTCTCTCTTGAATTCCTCCCTCTCGGCGCGGTCACTACGGCTTTCCCTGGCTGTGCGCCGCTCCAGCCCAAAGGTTCCAGTTCCCAATGACAAATTTGATCGTTAACATAAAACCATCCGTTCGTCATCTAGTTAAAATATCCCTACCGGTTAGTAGTAGAGTGTAGTCGGCATTGTCAACGAATCCCGTTCAGCGCTACATCCTGAATCTCCGTGTTCGTGGGAATGACGAAGAATGGACCTAAGCGGGTCATACCCGTGCAAAGCCTGCCTCCGTGAAGGCGTGGGCGGGCATCCAGAAAAAGGGTGAGGGATGATTTGTGGTATTTAGGCGGGGCGTAAATGGGACCTCTGAGGTATATAGGCAGGAGGAGCTGCAAATTCAGGCTCTGTCACAAAAGCGATAATCACAACATGTTATAATATACCCTAGAAAATTTGCGACAGAACCCGAGTAGTCTATGGGAAGGAATTGCTCGCACTCATGCTGCAGTGCGAGGACTCTGGTGTTGATCAATCCGGACAGCGTGATGCTCTCGGAGAACAGCGGAAACAGAGTCCACCAGCTCTGGCCTCGTTTGTATGATTAAAAGAGTGCTTCCTTCGCGGACCCCTTGATCGTAGGTTTTGGCCTCAAAATCCGGGACGCCCATACCGTTCAGGGCCCCGAGTAAACCCCCAGTAGCAGCGCCAAGCGTAGTGCCAGTGATAGCGGCGACGAGTGGGCCAGCCGCAATGGCCGGGCCAATACCTGGAATAGCCAGAGCAGCCAAGCCCAGGAGAAGACCGCTAATACCTCCGACTGCAGCGCCCACACCAACATGAGAGTGTTCTTCTGGTAACGTCTCAGCTTGTAAAAATCTGGCGTACTCGCCTTTGTTGTCCTGCGCCACAGTACTAATGGAATGTCCGTCAACACCAGCCTCGACTAAGGCGGGGGTAGTATTGATGGCCGCAGTAAAATCGTCAAATACTCCAACAATAGTTGTCATTATCTCACTTATTCCTTTCTACAAGATCTATATTGTTTCTTTTCTTTGTAGTCAGCCAATGCCGCCTCGACCACAACGATGGCGTCATAAACTATCAAGACAAGAGCAAGAACTGGGCCGAAGAGAGGTAGAGTGTTAATGGACGGCCCGCGTAACGGAAACACGACAAACACGCCAATTAAGACGCTAGTACGGCAAGCAGGGGAATATGAATTGACCCCTAATCTTGCAAAAGAACAAATATAACCAGAACGACAAGAAGAAAAGCTTTCAAGAAAGTAAAGAGAAATTTTACCGTTCTCTTCAGTGAAGGCATAGGTTTGAAAACCTTGTGGTACAGTTCTTGCGGCACAGAAACGATTGAGACGTTAGAATCAGGTCTAGAAGAAGTTTAGTCTTTCAAATCGAGAAGTAGAAGAAATTGAGAAGATTATAGTAACTAGTGCTCCTCCACATTCCATGGAGATGTGGGACTATGCTGCTTTCCGAAGTTCTAAGAGTGAAAGACTCTTTGGCGCATAGAGTGAGGAGAAATCCTCTACACTAAAGTGGTGAATTTTAGATGAGCATGCTTTAGCCCTAGTGAAGATGCTTTGTAAGTAGCGTGGGACCCGACCAAGCATTCCAATAATCAAAAACAAAGAAACTGAGACTATCTTTAATAGACAAGTAAATTTTTTAGAGAAAGGAGACCCTATGCGACGTTTCTTTTATGGAGGTTTTGTTGTCTTGATGGTTTTTCTTGCCTTGACTGGAGTGAATGTTAAGGCCGCTGATACTGCGTCCGGTCAAGTGTCTATCCAGTCTACTTCGGTCGCTGCCGGCGTGGGAGTGCAATGGGGGGACGGCACGTTAGTCTATAACGGGAAACACTACCCTTTCTCTTTGCAAGGGCTTGAAGTCGTTGGTATTGGATATGCGGAAGTCAAAGCAGACGGGACCGTCTCAAATTTAATACAGCTCTCGGATTTTAATGGAGTGTATGCTTCAGCCGAGGCTGGAGTAGCTGCGGGTAGTGGTCCTTCCACTATCACCATGAAAAACCCGAACGGAGTGGTGATTACCTTACATGCCTTGCAAGAGGGAGCAAAGCTCACGCTGGCGGCAGGCGGGGTTAACATTAAATTGAAAGGATAAAAACACGGGTAACCTTCAGCTTTGTTTTGTGTCTACCCTGTTCGACGAGCTGTATTGAGCGCCCTCAGTGATCTCTCGCGGGTCTGCAGCCTTGAGAGGAGTCGCGCCGAGCGACGGAACGTTCTCTGAAGGGGTTCATCCCCAACCAAGCGTGCGCCTTCGGGATGATATTCCAGGACGAGCTTGCGGGTGTGAAAGGCTTCGAGCTCGGGGCGGTGCCCGACACTGACGACGGTGGCTTCGGGAAGCCGCTCCAAGAGCAGTTGCATCAACCGTTCTTGGCTCAGAGGGTCGAGGGCGGCAGTGGCCTCGTCCATCACGATAATGTCCGGATGCTGGAGCAGCGCACGGGCAAACGCGAGCCGCTGTTTTTCTCCGCCGGAAAGCACCTGTTCCCAGTGTGTGTTGTCTTCGTCAAGACGCTCGAGAAAATGGCCTAACCCTACTTCTTCGATCGTCTGACGGAGCACGGCGTCATCAACCGCGTCAGGTGATAAAGGATAGGTGGCGGCGCGACGTAGCGTTCCGAGCGGCACGTAAGGCTGCTGCGGGAGCAAGAAGAGCCCCTCGAAGTGAATCAGAATCTCTCCCCTACCCCACGGCCACAGACCGGCGATCGCTCGCACCAGCGTGCTCTTGCCCGTGCCGGATTCGCCGACGACAAGCACCTTCTCGCCGGGGGCGATTGCCACATCAGCTTCGTTTACTACTGCACTTCCATCATTCAAGGTCACCGAGAGATTCCGTAGTCGGATCGTCCCATCCTCGGCTGGCTTACGAACAATTCGGCCAGTCGTTTCTTGGCGCTCAGCGCGCTCCAAGCGGTCCAGTGATATCAGCAACGAAGCGAGCCGCCGCGCCGAAGCGGTCCAATCGGCCAAGCGGGGATAGTTTTCCACCAGCCAATTGAAGGCCGTCTGCACGATAACGAACGCAGAGGAAGCCTGCATGACTTCGCCAAGGGTCATAGCGCCAGCAATATATTTGGGGGCGCAGAGGAGGATCGGAATAATGGGCGCAACGCCGCCACTGATCTGCGACACAATCGTGGTGCGGATGTACTGCATCATTGTCTCGCGCCAGCGCTGGAGGACCGTCGTGAACGCCGCATCAAGGCCGGTGCGCTCCTCATGCTCACCGCCGAGCATAGCGATGCTCTCGCCATGCTCGCGCAGTCGTGTGAGCGCATATCGGTACTCGGCTTCTGCTTGGTTCTTATTCTCCGCCACCGTGACGAAGCCGCGGGCGATAAAGACCATCGATCCACTTGCCAGCACCGCGTAGAGAAAGGCCGCAATCACTAAAAACCCGGGGATGTGGAGAGCCGTGCTGCCGATCGGGATGGTGAGCTCGCCGCCGATGAACCAAAGCACGCCAATGAAAGTGATCGCTGAAATGACTGCCGAGAAGACGCCGATCGCAAACTCGACTGGAGCATCAACACTCAGGCGTAGATCCTCGGCTACACGATATTCCGGGTTCTCGTGGTCGCCCGGGACTAAGTTAAGCTGGTAATAACGGCCGTTGATGAGCCATTGATCGAGCACGTGCGCGTTCAGCCAGTCGCGCCATCTGCGCTGCAGCGTCATTTGCGCACAGGTAGCTGCTACCCCTACCCCTACGCTGGCAAAAATCAGCGGGAAGAAGATCATTGATTGGTAGAGCACCCCGCCGCTATCGCGCTTGTCGAGCGCATCAAACATGGCGCGGTGCCAGACGTTGAGCCGGTACTGCACCCCGAGACCCCCCAGTGAAATCGTGATCACCGTGAATGTCAGTAGCCAAGCTGCGCGCCCTCCGCCTTTCCGCCAGAAGCCCAGAGCCGCTTCCCAGAAACGCGCGAGGAGATATTGTCTAGTTAATAGATCGTCGTCTTCAGTCATCGCTCCCCTAGCGCCAATAGTTATTACTGGGGTGCGAGTTCGCGAGGGAACTACGAGACAATTTCATACGAACCTCCTGAAGAAGCATCTGAAAACAAGGGACCGCACGACGCCCGGATGCAAGAGACAATATTACTTTTAGATTGACGACAAAATAATCGTATGCAAGAGGGCGCGTGGGGGATCAAGAGCGTCATTACTGTGTTAAATGTCAGCGGAGAGATCACTGGAAGTGATTTTCTTCGTTGGCGAACGTTGAAGCGTCGAGGGTTGTCTATTATATTCCACTATATGATAGAGTTCAGAAAGTCTGCGGCGGAACCCATGAACCCATAGAGTCGTAGACTCAATACTGAGACTCAGGGGAGAGAAACATGAAAGGCCAGGCATGGGTTGAGCTCGTTGGAGACCTCGTTATTGCAAGAGTACGAGGTGAGCCTACAGAGGAGTTGCTCCGAGAGACGCAAGACCAGGTGCTTTTCCTGGTTCGTGACGCGGGCCGCGGTAAGGTCCTCTATGACACCTTAGAAATGGAGGCCCCACCAGTAGATGTTCCTTGGTCGCAGCGCGCCCTTGATGAAAAATTGGGCGCCATCAAGCTCCGTAGAGCTATCGTCGTCCCAAACAGCCGCTTGGCGTATCTTGCCAGGCTAGCCTTTGGCGAGGGCGAGTACCGAGTCTTTTACAACGACATAGTCGCGGCCATTAAGTGGCTCAGCGAAGCTGGTTCAGCGGCGTAGAGATGGCGGTCTTTTTCGTCAAAGATTTTAACTCTCTCCGGGGGAAGCTCATTTGGGTTGAAGAGGTCCCGGCCCTCAGTCCCCCGTTTTTCAATTCTTCACAACGTCTCTGGCGTTTTCTCCCGCAGCTCTGCCAGCCAGAGGTCAGCGTTGCCGTCGCTCGGCGCACGCCAGTCCCCGCGCGGGCTGAGCGAACCACCCGAGCCGATCTTGGGACCGTTAGGCAGAGCCGAGCGCTTGAACTGGCTGATCTGGAAAAAGCGGTAGAGGAAGATCTCTAACCACTGTTTGATCGTTTGCAGATCGTACTCCTTGCGTTTCGCTTCCGGTAAGAAGTCGGGCCAGGCTCCGCGTGTCTTGTCGCTCCATGCATGATGGCTGAGGAACGCCACTTTGCTGGGACGGAAGCCAAACCGCAGCACGTAGTACAGATGGAAATCCTGTAGCTCGTAGGGACCAATCCGGGCTTCGGTGCTCTGGCTTGGCGTGTCTGCTTCTCCGCTCCTCGCTGGGACTAATTCAGGCGAGATTTCGGTGTTGAGGATCGAGTGGAGGATAGCGCTGGTCTCGTCATCAAACTGCCGCGTGCTGATGATCCAGCGGATCAAGTGTTGGATCAGCGTCTTGGGCACTGAGGCGTTGACGTTGTAGTGGCTCATCTGGTCGCCCACTCCATAGGTGGCCCAACCCAGGGCCAATTCGCTCAGATCGCCGGTGCCCAACACCAAGGCATTGTGGTAGTTGGCCAGACGGAAGAGATGGCTGGTGCGCTCACCCGCCTGTGCGTTTTCGAAGGTCACATCGAAGACCGGCTCTTCGTTAGCGAAGGGGTGGTCAATGTCGCGCAACATCTGCAGGGCCGAGGGGCGGATATCGATCTCATGGGCCGAGACCTTTAGCGCCTTCATGAGCCCATGGGCGTTGCCGCGGGTTGTCGTGCTGGTGGCAAAGCCAGGCATGGTGTAAGCCAGAATGTTAGCGCGAGGCAGACCGAGCCGGTCCATGGTGCGCGCCGCCACGATCAAAGCTTGGGTCGAGTCCAGTCCGCCGGAGACCCCAATCACCAGTTTTTTGATCCCGGTGGCGTCAAGCCGTTTCATTAATCCGTGGACCTGAATATTGTAGGCCTCGAAGCAGCGCTCGTCGCGCATCTGTGGATCACTGGGCACGAAGGGAAAACGGGCCACGTCTCGGCGCAGCGGCGTCTCATCCTGGGGCAGCTCGAATGTAAACGGAATCTTGCGGATCGCTTGCAGCGTCTCCCGGTGCGCCATGGTCGTGTCGTTGAAGCTTGTCATGCGCATGCGGTCCTGCAGGAGCCGTTCTAAGTCGATGTCGGCGGCGATGAGCTGCTCTGTATCGGCAAAGCGCTCAGATTCGGCTAGACAATCGTTGTTTTCGTAGATAAGTGCGTGGCCGTCCCAGGCCAGATCGGTGGTTGATTCCCCTGGCCCGGCGGCGGAATAGAGATAGGCGGCAATGCACTTGCCCGACTGCGCGGCGCAGAGGGCCCGGCGGTAGTCGGCCTTGCCCACAATGATGTTGCTGGCCGAGAGGTTAGCGAGCACCGTTGCTCCAGCAAGCGCCGCAAAAGTACTGGGTGGGAGCGGCGTCCATACGTCTTCGCAGATCTCTGCGTGGAGAGCAAATCCCTCGACGTTGATTGCTTCGAAGACCAGGTCATTGCCAAAGGGCGTCGTCTCGCCAAGGAAGCGCACCTCCCGACTCACCGCATGACGGGCTGAGACAAACTGGCGCTTTTCGTAGAATTCCCGGTAGTTGGGCAGGTAGGTCTTAGGCGCAATGCCTAGCACGCGTCCTCGATAAATCACCACAGCGCAGTTAAAGAGTTTGCTCTCAAAGCGCAGCGCTGCGCCAACCAGCAGCACCGGCGTGAGCTCGCTGCTCTGCTCCACCAGCGTAGCAAGCGCCTCTTCGGTAGCGTCGAGCAGCACATCCTGGTGGAAGAGGTCTTCGTTCGAATACGCCGAGATGCCTAACTCTGGGAACAAGGCGACGGCGGCGTGCATAGCCGAAGCGCGACGGGCTAGCGCCAGCGTATGTTTCAGGTTGTATTGAGGCTCGGCCACCCGAACGTAAGGAACGCCGACAGTGGCGCGGATGAATCCATGACGATAGATCGAGTTAAAAGGCAGCGGCATGAGTTTTTCCCCCTCGCGGGGCGTCAATAGTTCGTTCTCAGAAATTGTACTTTTTTGGAGTTATGTAGTTGTCGGCTACGAAAGCTCTTTACCAATTTTTCGACCTCCAGCATACCTTGCATCCTCTTGAACGCGAAAGGGGTTCCGTCAGGATTCCCTGGGGAAACAAGGGATAATGTGAGCGCTCGCCCTTTGCCTTGCCGAAGTGTGAGCGCGCCATCGCTGGAAAGTAATACCGGTGACTTGAGTGACACGTTTAATCGCCCCTCGCTCGCCTTCTATCTGGGGTTTGTACAGGACCCCCGAAAAGCTGGGGCCGCTCGATGTTTTCGTGGCCGAAAAATCTGCACCTGGGTCTGAAATTCTCCACAGCGCGCCTCACGAGTTGTTAATACTCATAAGCATTGCTCTTTCCTCTCTGGCAAGAGCGGCTTGATAGTGGCCTCAATCTTGCGCAGTAAAAGCCCAGAGATGAAAGCTGCAACCAAAATTTTCTCGACAGGTTACATGGTTGCGGAAAACGCTGAGGTCGAACCCGGCGACACAGTCGCAGTTTGGGGGTGCGGACTGGTCGGGCAGTTCGCTATTTGGAGCGCCTGGATGTTTGGCGCTGGCCGGGTGATCGCCATCGACCTTGTGCCAGAACGCCTAAATATGGCCCACGTACAGGGTAAGGCTGAGACTATTAACTTCGCTGAAAAGGATGTCTACGATTGCCTGATGGAGATGACTAATGGCCGTGGCCCTGATCGCTGCATTGACGCGGTCGGGGCTGAAGCGCATGCGACCGGCAGCATCGATGCAGTGTTCGACAAGGCCAAAGCAGTAGTGTATCTGGTCGCCAACCGACCCCATGTGTTGCGCGAGGCGATCAGGTGCTGCCGCAAAAGCGGCAGGCTCTCTATCCCTGGCGTTTACCTCGGCTTTTTAGACAAAGTCCCGTTTGGCGGGGCGATGAACAAGGGCCTCACAATGAAGATGGGTCAGAAGTAGGTGCATCGCTATCTCAAGCCGTTACTGCAAAAGATTCAAGCTGGCGAGATCGACCCGTCTTTTGTCATTACCTACCGCCTCAAGCTCGATGACGCTCCTGGGGCCTACAAAACCTTCCGTGACAAGAAGGACGGCTGCATTAAGGTAGTGCTGAAACCGTGAAGCAGTTTTTGTTCGGATTGTAAAAGTGCACAGCTCTTGGAGGCTTGATTTATGAAAGAACACATTGAAGTAGGCTATCAGACGTTTGCGTCCGATGGAGGTGCGGGGTTTGGTGCCGTTCGTGAAATCGCGCCCAAGGGTCGGCCTGAGATCGTGATCTACGTCGAGAATGCAGGGGATTTTGTCGTGCCGCTCTCTGCGGTTAAGGCAGTGCATTCTCAGAAGGTCATCCTAGACTGTAGCAAGCTGGAGCCTCGTCTCCTCCAAGCGATTGGCCACGCCCACGACGTTGAGGACCCCGGCGCTTGATCTCTGACGACAGGAACCTCTCCCCTCAGATTCTCTCGCGCCAACTAAGCAAGTTCATTTTAATCAAGTTTTTATAGGCAAAGAGGCTATCTGAACAGTTGTCTGTCGAGCGCACAAGTTTTAGTTGTGAAAAGCAACAATTTTTTCTAGATGCCCACCTTGCGCTTTCGTAGAGGTAGGCTGTGCGCGGGCATAACACATCTTCAATTATGCCGCTGATGCCGCTGAGTGGGGCTTGGGGATGAGTTTGAGGTTGAACTCGTCCCAATAGTGAGACAATTTTTACGAGTTTGGTTCAGAAAGAGCACACTCGGGAAGCCTAGATACTGAGGTTCTTTCCCTTCAAGAAATTTTTGTGCAGGACGCGTAGTCCGCGTCCTGGCATGACTCTTGAAATGATTACTGCAGAGAAGACCGTAGGGAAGAGCAAGGAGACAAGTCTTTTTCTCTCAGCTGTCGACAGACCCTACGAAGAGCAACTGAAGAAAGGACACACTATCTATGCCAGCGAGACAGATAACGAGTCTAGTTATCAGCGCTTTCTTTGGGGCAATCTTGATGTTCACCGGCTGTGCGCAGAAGGGGCCGGCTCAACGCGCCGGAGAACATATCGACCGAGCAGTGGAAAATATGAAGGACGCCGTAGATCCGCCGGGACCAGCAGAGAAAGCTGATCGGAGCCTGGATCGAGCTATGGACGACTAACCAAATAACCTGTCCGCGCAGGTTGCGCGCAGAGTGCTACAGTAGCAATGTTTACCACCAAATGGAGGAAAACCTCATGATTGGTTGGATTTTTTTCGGCTTAATTGTTGGGGCGTTGGCGAAACTCGTGATGCCAGGGCGTGATCCAGGGGGTTTCATCGTCACGATTCTCTTGGGCATTGCCGGGGCGCTCCTCGGTGGTTTTCTGGGACGCAGCCTAGGCTGGTATGGCCCCACGGACTCGGCGGGATTCATTATGGCGCTAGTCGGGTCTGTCTTTCTCCTCTGGCTCTATCGACTATTGAGCAGGCAAACTGTGTAAGTAGATACATAAGTTGAGCAGGAAGCGTGCGAGCTGTTAAGTGTTTGAAGAAGAGGTGGTCTGCAAAGTAGCCACTTTTCTCCTCTCGTCTTTTCTTGCTTCAGAACAGCACATCAACGAGAAAAGCATTAAGCTGCTTCTCGCGGCTGCTTAACCTTCGCCGCGCTGCGCCTTTAGAGAAAAACTAGCAGCGCGACCTCTTCTGCACCGAGGCTGCTTAGGTTTCTTTCTAACTTCTTGTTAGGGAGCGCCAATGGTTGAAGCAATGAACCGCCAAGGTAGGCCTCAAGCACAGCTGGATGAGTATAACACTGGCGGCAGACGGCAGGCGTGTTGCTTAACTACTGTGCAACCTCAGTTACCATACAGCTGATATTTTTCTTTGCTTGCGTTTGTGAGGTGTAAGGTGCATCACGGCAAACGCGCTTCAAGTGCTATGAAAACCAAGGAGTTGCATCAGGTAGGGAAGAGACCAGCCGGCGCGCTTGCGTTTGACTTTCATTGAACTTTTGCCGGTATCGCCGCGTAACAGAGAGAGCGCTAGACGGTTCAGGAACGCTACATTCTCTGCCGCCGTGCGATCATAGAGCCGTCGGGCATCTTCCCGAAACACGACATCTAACACCCAGTGCAGTCCGTTCTCAATGCTCCAGTGGCCGCGAATAGCGGTGCCAATGCGCGGCGCATTGGGCCGCAGGCTACTGAGAAAATAACTTACCTCTATGCTCTCCACGTCCGTCGCCTCACACCACATGATGCGGGTGACCCTGACAATCGTGAGTACGCCCAGCCACGCCGCGCACTGCGCCGTCCCAAACCCCAGCATTCGATCATACTTGGTTTTGTCACGCAGAAGACACCAACGTGTATGGTAAAGATGCGGAACCATGACGTACGGGCACACACCTTCTGGCCCAAAGATTGCTCTTCCCTATAAGGCATTGATTTTGACTTAAGATGTAATGAGATAGACCATGTCCCTCATGACTCTTTCGATACAACATGGGCAAACGTTCGACGAGGCTCGCAGGCGCTTAGAGAACGCAGTCCACGAAATTGAAAGCCGCTTTGGCTCCCTGGTCCGGCGAGTGGAGTGGTCTACTGACCGCAATCAGGTCCGGCTGGAAGGAATGGGATTCTGGGTCGAGATGCGGGTCGATGTGCAAGCCGTACACGTGTCTGCAGATCTCCCTGTGCTCGGCAGGTTCCTTGGCGGCTCTGTCGCTCCACGCCTAAAGGAGATTCTCCAGCGCACCTTTCAGCAGAAGCTACCTGGGGGCGCTGGAAAAGCATAAAGGACGCGCAAGCGATCCCCGTGGTAGATCTCATGATGACCCATTAGTAAGTGAGCGAGAACTTACCAGATATGATTTTCTGCAAGCCAATAATGGCAATAACGAGCAAAAGGAGGAAAGCAAATGAAGAAACAAGCAGTGATAGCCGCCGTCGTCATGGGCCTGTCGTTCCAGGCCCTGCCGGTTTTTGCCCGAGAGATAGGAGACTACGATAGCCATCACCGATGGCATGAGGTTGAATGGTGGCACACGCATCATCCTAAGTGGATGTATGAGCATCATCCGGAGTGGGCCGAGTCTCACTCCGACTGGCGCAACGAGGGCGACTTTGACGAACACCGACAGTGGCACACGCGTAATTGGTGGGTCAGAAACCACCGCGACTGGGTCAAAGAGCATCACGCAGATTGGTCAGATTGATAATACGGACGGGGTCGTGCTGCTGAACAGCCGCAGTGCCTTCTACGGACACGCGGCGCGCCAACGTGTCGCGCCGCGGTCAATGTGGCCGTTTCTTCTTTCGTCCGCCGGCGTTACGGGAGCGGAAGCAGATGTCTTACCAGGAGTAACAGCAAAACCCCTACGCCGACAACCGCGAGCCCCATGCCCACACGGAACGTCCCACCAAAGCGATGGCGTTCGACCTGCACCCCTAACAAAAACCCCAAGCGTTTCTCTGGTTGTACATCATTGAGCAACATCTTGGCTCCTCCTCTCCCCCACTACCGCACACACGCCGGGCGCGTCTTGTTCCCACACGTGCGTCCTGTGGGAGTCATCCATGCAGTCGATAAAGACAACATAGCTCTCTGGTGCAACACTGTACACACAGTAAAGAGGTGAAATTGAAAGAGGCGTCCTCGCTCCCTTGTTTGTGAGCCGCTTCTTCCTTATTTTTCAGACAAAGCTGATGGATGAACTCCAGACACCCCAGACGCTCTCTTCAATTGACAGAGCCCTTGAGAGTGCCTGCCCGGGATGCATAACAAGAGATAGTGATGAGTACGCTACGGCCCTACACGAGGCCTAGCGAGAAGCGCCTCGTTCAACGCTACCCTCAAATTCAAGTTACTCTAGAGGTTCCGACTTTTTGTGCTTCTCGGCAGCCCCAAGCTAGCTTGTGGTTTTATGTGACTTTAAGCGACTGAGCAATATAGGTAAGTGTTTCCGAGTCTACGTAGTATGTCATTTTAAGACTACAGTCATTTTCTTTCTACCTCATTTTTTCTTTGGTATTTTTGTGGGTTTGCCGGAAAATGGGAGATGAGGGAGAGGTAAAAAGGAGGGGAACACAATTATGAATATAGTCAATATTTCTCAAATTTTTAGAAGTAAAAAATGTAGATAATAAAGAATTGTGACAAGTTCAGTTAGATCGTCAACTTCTCTGCTATAGTCATTCCCACTAAGGTGTCGGTTGTTGGGTGAGGACGGCGTCCATCGTCCTATGCAAATCGCGGTTGTAGAGAGAC
>CAZUFQ010000066.1:7500-13836 GCA_964618735.1 uncultured Enterobacteriaceae bacterium | reverse complement strand
GCTACCACCTGGTGATCGACGCGGACCACCCGGGCGCAGAGAGCGGCGTCGTGCCGCCTGGCCCCCTGCTCGATTTCGCCGCACCGCATGACCGTGCACGACTCACAGGAATCACCCCGCGGTAATCGGAAACCGCATTGTCTTATCCACAAGGAAATACCATGACTCAGTTTTACTTCCACCCGTCGCCGAATCCGATGAAAGTCGCGCTTTTGCTCGAAGAACTGCAAACGCCGTTCGATCTCGTCGCCGTCGATACGTTCAAGGGCGAGCAACACAAGCCGGAATTTCTGAAGATCAACCCTGCAGGAAAACTGCCGGTGCTCGTAGACGGCGACCTTGTGCTCACGGAATCAGTGGCGATCGTTCTCTATCTGGCGGACAAATACCCTGAAAAAGGCCTGATCCCGACCGCGCTCGCACAACGAGCTCAACTGCATCGCTGGCTCTTGTTCGCGGCGACCGAGCTAGAGCAGCCGTTGTGGCGTATCGCGCGCCACACAAACCTCTACCCGGAAGCCAAGCGACTTCCAGAGGATGTAGTGCTCGCCTGCGAGGATTTCAAGCCGATGGCGGCCGTGCTCGATGAGCACCTGAAAGGCAGACAGTTCGCCGTGGGAGACGCCGTGACAGTCGCCGACTTCGTTCTCGCCTACACTCTCGACTGGGCCAACGAAGTGCAACTGCTCGACGGCTTCCCGCGGTTGCAGGCATATATGGAGCACATGTACGCCCGGCCGCATGCGCCGCTGCGGATTGCTAAGGCTTTTGCCAGCCTCAACGCCTGACAGGAGAAAAAACATGGCCGCAAGAAGTAACGCTGTCCCCGAGCCGCCGGAACGAGGGCTCGTCATCACGCGCATCTTCGACGCGCCCCGCGAACTCGTTTTTGAGGCATTTACCGACCCAGAACATTTGACGCGTTGGTGGGGCCCCCAAGGATCCACAGTCATCTCCTGCGAAACTGACCCCAAGGCGGGCGGAACTTGGCGTATTTCCATGCGATCGCTGAAAGCCCTTCCGCAGTTCGTCCACCGTCATCCCATCGACCCCGAGCTTGGTTCGGATCGCTCGCAACCGCGTCAACGTGGCCATGACGGCGCCGCGAGCGACCACCAGTGGATCATAGAGAGACAGCGAGGCGTATATCAGGAGGTCGTGAAGCCGGAGCGGCTTGTCTTCACCTATGCCTTCGAAGATGACGCCGGTCGACCGATTCATCAAACGGTGGTGACGATAACCTTCGCGGACGAGGGAGGCAGAACCAAGCTGACATTGCATCAAGCAATTTTTGAGACCGTCTCGGCCCGAGACGACCATATGCGCGGCTGGACCGAAGCTTTGGAGCATCTCGGGGAATATCTGATGCGGGCCCAGTAAGGATAATGAAGACTCGCTACGAGCCGCAGAATCATGAAAGGAGCTATTATGACAGAGAGCACAATCGCACATCCGCAAGTCGTATCGCGGAAGGAATGGCTTGCTTCACGCACGGCGCACCTAGAGCACGAGAAAGAGATCACCAAACAGCTTGATCGGCTGCGGGCCGAACGCCGTAGGCTGCCCATGGTGAAGATCGACAAGCAGTATGTCTTTGACGGTCCGAAAGGAAAGCCGAGTCTACGCGACCTGTTCGACGGCCAGCGGCAACTCATCGTATATCACTTCATGTTTGACCCGAAGTGGGAGAAAGGCTGCCCCGGCTGCACGAGTTACGTGGACGCCCTGGGGGATCGATCGATGCTGAATACGCGCAACACAACCTTCGTAGTCATCTCCCGCGCTCCGCTAGCCAAGCTAGAGGCGTACAAGGCGCTCAAGGGATGGAGCATCCCGTGGTACTCCTCCTTTGGCAGCGATTTCAACTATGACTTCCATGTGACCTTGGACGACAACGTCGTACCCGTAGAGTACAACTATCGGACCAAAGCCGAGATGGAGGCAAGGAAGGTTCCCAATCCCACGGCGGGTGAGGAACACGGCCTGAGCGTCTTCTTCCGCGTAGGCGACGACGTTTTTCATACCTATTCGACCTATGCGCGCGGCACTGAGAGCCTCACCGACGCCTATAGCCTTCTCGATACGACGCCCTACGGACGCCAAGAGGACTTCGAAGACTCACCGCCGGGGTGGCCGCAAAAGCGGACGTACGGATAGGCCCATCATAAAATCACTGCGACACAAAGGAGATGGAACCATGCAACAGCACCCCATCGTATTGCGAGATGAGTGGCTCGCCGCGCGTAAACAACACTTAATCAAGGAGAAGGAATTTACTCGGCTGCGCGATGAGTTATGCCGCGAGCGACGTGAACTGCCTTGGGTAAAGATCGAAAAAGAGTACGTGTTTGACGGACCGAATGGTAAGGAAACACTTAGTGATCTTTTCGCAGGACGCAGCCAATTGATCGTCCAGCATTTTATGTTTGCTCCCGACTGGGAGGCAGGTTGTAAGATCTGCTCATTTGGGGCTGATCACGTTGACGGCGCGGTTATTCACCTGGCCCACCGTGACGTGACTTTCGTAACGGTCTCCCGTGCGCCACTGGCCAAGATCGAGGCCTTTAAGAAGCGCATGGGCTGGCGCTTCAAGTGGGTGTCCTCCTTTGGCGGCGATTTCAACTACGATTTTCACGTATCCTTCACAAAAGCGGACATCGAAAAAAATCAGGTCTACTTCAACTATGATTTCCGGCCTTTCCTGAGCGAGGAACTTGCCGGAACCAGTGTGTTTTTCAAGAATCAGGCTGGCGACGTCTTCCACACGTATTCGTGCTACGCGCGCGGAGGCGAGAATCAGCTCGGGACATATAACTATCTGGACCTCGTGCCGAAGGGTCGCGGCGAGGACGGCCTTTCTTTCACGATGTCCTGGGTTCGCCATCACGATTCTTACGACCAAGAATCCAAGCAGCCGGGGGATCTCTTTGAGGTTAAGTGAAGGGGCTCATTCATGAAAACTACTCATTGCTGCTCAGTCGCTACGAGCGGCTCTGGATGTGAGGCGAGCGCGGCGCGGACTACAAACGGTGATTCACAGCCGCCGCCGTTCGCTCGGCGTTGTCTCGACATTGTCGGATGGCTAGTTCCGGGCGTCGTCCTGGCGCTCTTGCCCAAGTGCCCCATCTGCCTGGCAGCCTACATTGCGCTTGGAACCGGCGTGGGGCTTTCGCTGTCAACCGCAACTTACCTGCGGATGCTGCTGGTGGTCCTGTGCGTGACGTCGTTGTCGTACCTTGCAGCAAAACGAGTGCGCCGCTTTGGCGCATTGATATTGACAACGAAAAGAACAGTGCATCATGACAGCATAACTATCGGTAGAGAAGAAAATATATGCTAGGGTTTCTTTCGTAAAACGAGACCCAGGTGTATTCATGAAATTGCAAGTCGTGCGAGCGATTTATAAAAGTGGGACGCTGATTTTTACGCAGCCGGAACTCGCTGCTAGGGATGGAGCTGAGGTCACCTTTTAAAAAATTGTTAGAGCCACGATAAGAAGATCGGAAGCTGATATGCGCACCGTCGAAGAAATTATAGAAGAAGTAAAACTGTTCTCGCCACAAGAGCGCCTTCGCCTTATGAAACAAATTGATAGTCTTAGTCGAGATGAAGAGGTCGTCGCTGACGAAGCTCAACTAGCTGCACTCGATACATTTCTGGCGCTTGCCGGGACAGCGGAGACTACTGACACAGATGTCTCCAGCGATAAGTATAAACACCTTGCCGAAATCTATAGTGATCACCATGAACTCCAGTGAAACCTGTCTTTGTCGATAGCAGTGGCTTCTTTGCGTCCCTAGCGAGCGCTGATCCGTTCCACGAACAAGCGGTTGCGTTATTCCAGCGTGCGAAAGCTGAACGATGGCAGTTAATCACGACAAACGCCATAGTCTTCGAAACCTATGCGCTTCTTCTCTATCGGACGCGTAATGGTCGGACCAATGCCCTTGCTTTTCTTGATACTATCGAGCGCGGCCTTTGCACCATCGAACGTCTCTCTACAGAAGACGAAGCACGCGCAGGCGTCATTCTCCGCGCTCACGAAGACAAGGCGTATTCACTCTGTGATGCTGCTAGTTTTGCCGTGATGGAACGACTCAGTATTCAAGAAGCCATTGCCTTTGACCGGCATTTCCGCGATTACGGGCGATTCATCATTCTTTAACGCATGCCTCACTACATCGTGAGGATCCCTACCAAGCTACAATCCTGCCTGCCAAACAATCAGGAACCGTAGGACATACGAAGCGCGCCGTTTTGTGCCGGCGCGTGGGACACGCCCGACTTCGCTGAATGAATGTGAAAGCATACGGTTGGGCCGCGGCGGGTGATCAGCAGCGTGCGGCCTCCAACCTGTGACTAGCAGTTACGGAAATAATCCGAGTTGGATCCACCTACGACGTGCATTGATCTGCCGGGGACGGTTCATGCGTAACCGTTCTATCGTTGCTCTGCAGATCGACGTGAGCCCGAGGATTTCAGCACGTTCAGCGTCAATAGAAAAATGTGCCTCCCACGCATCGCGCCGTGGATGAAACAAACCGACCTCGGCTTGATTTTCTTCGTCGCGACCAGTTTCAAAGTCCGACTTGAAAAGATTACAGGCATGGCATGACAGGGCAAGATTATCGAGCGCATCGGAGCCCCCGCGCCCTTGTGGGAAGATATGCTCTACCTCAAAAGGAAAGTTGAAGACGCTCTCTGGGGCGTGGCAGTATTCGCACCGATACACTGCTCGTTCAGCAATAGCCGGGTAGTGCGCGTTCACAGTTGCGTTGTAGGCGCCTGACGTTCAGTGCGCGCGACGGTCGCGTCTACTTCCGCGTCAATTAGTGCTTCTAGTTCTCTGCGTTCCTCTGGCGTTAATGCAGAACGACGATCGAGCAGATCTTGCATCCGATCATATTGTGCTTGAGTAAAGTATTGATCAGGTTGAAACCGATGGATCAGCACAACCGTCTCCTGGATACTATCCCCCCATTCTGCTGTTAGTGCGTCGAGCGCCTCACCCATTGTTCTTCCCAGGGATTGACGATCCCCAGCGATCGCGCGGAACCGGCGTTCGCCAGTCTCTTTCTGGTCGGTGCGAATAGCTATAGATGACATGGCATTGCCTTTTCACTTTAGTCGATGCACCTGAGAATGGTGACATAGAAGCGGATTGCGTACAAGGGAAGATCTAACCCTAAAGTCTCAGGCGCTACTTCGCAGAGAGAAAGAAAGCTAGATGGAAAACTTCTCCTCTGACCCTCAACTATCCGACATGCGAGCAGCCTCCCCTGTTATGAAAACTTGTTTGCCCTTCATCCTACAAAAAGAGTCGAGCGGATCAAAAGCACGTGCGGCCACATTGCAGACTCTCCATGGCGAGGCGCCAACTCCGATCTTCATGCCGGTCGGCACCCAGGCCACGGTCAAAGCCCAAACGGTTGACAGTTTAAAAGCAACCGGAGCCCGCGTACTGCTGGCCAATACCTATCACCTCCTGCTCCGTCCCGGACCGCAGGTCTTCCAACGCTTCGGCGGCATTCATCGATTCATGAACTGGGACGGTCCCGTGCTAACGGACTCCGGCGGCTTTCAGATCTTTTCTCTACCGCACTCCAGAGCAATGAGCGAAGAGGGCGCTCGTTTTCAAAGTTATGTGGATGGGAAATTGCACCTCCTCTCGCCGGAGTCCAGCATCGCCATGCAACACACGATCGGCGGCGACATCATGATGGCGCTCGATCAGTGCATCCCCTCCACCGCCTCATATGCGCAAGCAGAGGCGGCCATGGAGCTCACGCATCGTTGGGCCGAGCGTTCCCTACAAGCTAGAGGTGACTCGCCCCGGGCGCTGTTTGGCATCGTCCAGGGCGCTTGTCATCATGAGCTGAGAAAAAGGAGCGCCGCATTTTTACGGGAACTCCCTTTTGACGGCCTCGCTATTGGCGGCTTGGCCGTTGGCGAAACGCAATATGAGCGTTACGAGATAACGGGACTCGTCACCGACCATTTGCCTAATAATCTGCCTCGTTATCTCATGGGTGTGGGCACGCCGATTGATATTCTTGAGAGCGTGCATCGCGGGGTTGATATGTTCGACTGTATTATTCCCTCTCAACTGGCGCTCCGCGGCGTGGCCTTTACCTCACAGGGAAAACTACAGCTGCGCCGCTCCGTGTATAAACTGAGCGAAGAGCCGGTTGATAGACAGTGCGATTGTCAAACCTGTCAACACTACTCGCGCGCATACTTGCATCATCTCATCAAAGCAAATGAATACGTCGGGTGGCATCTGTTAGGCATGCACAACATGGCTTTTTATCACCGTCTGATGCGGGAGATGCGGGA
>CAZUFQ010000066.1:0-7400 GCA_964618735.1 uncultured Enterobacteriaceae bacterium | reverse complement strand
TGTTAGGCATGCACAACATGGCTTTTTATCACCGTCTGATGCGGGAGATGCGGGACAGCATTTTGCATGACGACTTTCTTTTGTACTATGAAAAGAAACGCCTTGAGCTGGTGCGAACCGATGAAGAGAACCCCGGTCGCCCGCCGAAAAAAGCCAAGCCCGCTCCGCCTGCTCGCTTAGGCGATTACGAAATTTACCGATCTGCACAAGGCTTTTCCAGTATTTGTCAGCTTAGCTCGGGAGAGGTGATGCATTCGGTGATTGCTCCCAATGACGAAGCCAATAAGCTCTACGTCGAACAGTCGTGTCTTGCCTCACGTCTCGTAAAGCAACCGGCCCCGGCAGACGAGCTAGTGATCTGGGATGTCGGCCTTGGCGCTGCCTTCAATGCCATGGCTGCCATCCGCTGCTTTGAGAGATGTTACGCAGAGAGAGGTGAAACTGTCTTACGCCCGTTGCGCCTTGTGAGTATCGAGCGTGACCTCGATCCGCTCATCCTCGCGGCCAAAAATCCTGACTGCTTTCCTCATGTTCGCCATGCAGCCCCTGTCAAGCTTCTGAAACACGGCGCGTGGGAACACGCTTCCAGCCTGCTCCACTGGGACTTGGTCAAGGGAGATTTCCGCGATTGTATCGAAGCAGCAAGCATTCCTGATCTTATTTTCTACGATCTGTTCTCATCCAAAACTCTCTCCTCGTTGTGGACTGCTGAGATCTTTTCGCGCATTTTTCAGCACTGCGCGCTAAAGTCCGCCGAACTCTACACCTATTCAGCTTCGACCGCCGTGCGAGTGGCTCTACTGGCCGCCGGGTTTTTTGTCGCGGAAGGGGTCGGCACCGGACCGAAGGTCGCAACCACTATCGCGTTCACAAAAACGACGGGAGCCGGAGAGCATCCTCTCGCTCCGCGACTCTTAGGCCAACAATGGCTCACGCGCTGGCGACGCAGTCACGTTAAATTTCCGGTGACTCTGACCGATGAAGAGAGACCCCATTTTGAACAGCTCGTTGAAACCCATCCGCAGTTTTGCAGCGAGTCGTAAGAGTGAAGGTTATGCAAGCTATCGTTTGCTTTCTCTGCAACCTTGATGTGGATTGTCTATCCACATAAACTATATACATGAAAGCAATCCAGATTACTTTCGATGAGCGACTCCTGGAAAAACTCGACAACGACGAAGAGGTCAGGAATGAAGGGCGTTCTGCTGTGATCCGTCGGGCGGTTGCTGAGTATTTACGCAAAAAGCGACGGTCGACAATCGCGGCTGCTTATCGAGGCGGCTATGGTCGGAAGCCAGCAGAATCAGATCTTCACGGGTGGGCAGAGGAAGGCGTATGGCCGGACGAGTAGATATTGAGCGTGGTGACATCTGGACATACGAGTTCCAACGCCCGGATAAGCGGCGACCAGTCCTGGTTTTAAGCCGTTCTGAAGCAATTACCGTACTCCATACCGTGATGGTGGCGCCAATCACCTCAACAATCCGCGGGCTTCCGAGCGAGGTTGTCGTAGGAACAATGGATGGACTCAAACACGACTCGGCTGTGAACCTCGACCATATACAGACAGTCGAGCGGGCGCGGTTATCGCGCTACATCGGTCGCCTTGGCAACGAGAAGATGCATGCAGTGTGTCGAGCTATTGCTGTCGCAACCGGATGTGACTGAATTGTCGGCTCGACAAAATATCGTGCAGCTCTATCTGTGACGATGTAGGACTTTATCTCATGCTTGACATGCCGGGGGAGTTTTCATACGAGAGCGTCACCAAGGCGTGATGGAAGAAGAATTGAGCCTTTTTCGCGAAGCCATTCAAGGCGAGAAAATTTTTTGACAATGTATCATTACTGTTGTTACAACTTTGCGAAAGAAAAGATGCTCCCTTCATGATTGATTGGTCGAAACTGAAGCCCTATCAAAACGACAAGCGTAAAAGCTTCGAAGAGCTCTGCTATCAGATAGCAAAGAAGCTGTATGGCGACAAAGGCAAATTCACTTCTATCGACGATAGTGGGGGTGGCGATGGAGTCGAATTCTTCCTCACTTTCTCTGATGGGACAGAGTGGGGCTGGCAAGCAAAATTTTACTATCCAGAGCCGCGTTTAGATTCATCAAGAAAGCAGTCTATCAAAGAATCTTTGATTACTTCATTGAAGAAGCATCCTAAGCTCACAAAGTGGTTTCTGTGCACCCCAACCGAATTTACGCCGAAGGGAAATAACAATGAACTTGCGTGGTTTAACTCAACACTGAAGGAAAGCGCAAAACAAGTTGAACTCGAACATTGGGGAGACAGTGAATTCTCCGAAATGCTGAGTAGTCCACAGATGGTGGGAAAACTCCATTATTTCTTCGGAGAGCTTGAGCTCACCCCCGATTGGTTCGCAAAGCAAGTCAATAAACAAATTGCCAACGTCCGAGAGAAGTTCCTTCCCGTGTTGCATACTGAGACAATGGTGGACTTTCGAGTTCACTGTATGTTGGGAGATGAAACATTCAGATTCGCTCTTACTCACTGCGGTGAGACTGTACAAGCCAAACTCCGGGACTTTCAGGAGTCAGTAGAAAGAATGCAGAGGTACGGCACGACAGACGAATGGAAGCATATAGTAGCGGACTTTTCCCGTCGGTGTGATGGACTCCAGACTCAGGCAAAGAGGATTCTCGGAGTGATTTCTGAATGCCTCACATTTCTACAGCTTGGCGATATTGAAGGCGTACAGAAAACAGATCTCGCAGCCATCTCCAATGCTGTACAGAACCAGATAGAAGAATACCGTGCATCTTACTACTCGCTCGACAAGGGCCGAGAGATACGGGCAGGCAATCCCTCTCATGAAGAGGAAGAAGCAAACGACCGCAAGCGACGGATCCTTACCGATTTCTCCAAACCTCTAGAGGCCTTTGATGAGATTGCTGAGGTTTTGTTGACAGTCGAAGCTCATATAAACAATTTAAAGAAAACTGATTTGCACGTTTTCGGTGAAGCAGGCATTGGGAAAACACACATTACCTGCCACGCCTGTCAGGAAAGGGTCAAGGCGGGGCTTCCCGCCATTTTGCTCCTTGGCAGCCATTTCTCCCGGCAACTAACGATTGAGCAAAGAATACTTGATATTTGCGACATTCCCGCCAGTTATTCATGGAGTGATTTTCTTGCTGCACTTGATTCGTACGCAGAAGCGTACAAAACACGGATACTCTTTGCTATCGACGCGCTGAACGAAGCGGAAAGCGTTGAACTCTGGAGGCAAGAGCTTTCAGGTTTCATCACTTCTCTAGGGGATTTTCCACACTTGGCCCTCCTCACAACCTGCCGAGCAAGCTATCAAGAGGCTATCTGGGATAAAGGCTTCCCGCCAAACTGCGACTACGTCTATGGATTGCATGGTGAGGATCTCAAACAAACACTTGCGAAATATTTTGACTACTACAAGCTGAAGGCTGATCTGACGCTTGAACCACTCGAACAGTTCAGGAACCCGATTTATCTCAGAGTCTTTTGCGAAAGTCAAAACTCTGAGCGCACAGAGGAGAAAGAGGTTTATCTCGGACAGCAAACCCTTTTTAAAGTATTCGACCAATTTTTGAACAACGTAAACAAGACAATTTGTGCCCATCTTTCCAAACCCCCACCCTTACGAATCGTTCAAGGTGCTCTTTTAAAGCTCGCTGAAGCACTCTGGAAACAAAATGCTCGCCACCTGAGCTGGGAAGAGGCCTTCGTTCAAATTGAAAACAAGAAGGGAAGTGAGGTCGATTGGGAAAGATCCTTAACAAATCTTTGTTAGATGAAGGACTCCTCATATCTCGTAACTGGTGGCAAGAGGAAGAAACCGTTTCCTTCACCTACGATCTTCTTGGTGGTTACCTTATCGGTAAAGTCCTAACGAACGGACTTAGTGCAGAGAGCGTTCGATCCTTTGTTGAGACTCAAACTTTCAAGCAACGTCTCACAAGCGATGACTACAACGAACGCCATCCGTTAGGCGAAGATATCCTCCGCTGCCTATGCGCCCTTCTCCCTGAACGGACAGGGGTACATCTCTACACAGTAACCAAAGATGAGGTCGCTTTTTCCTACTCCGTAAATGCCCTTTTTGAAATGAATCCCTCTCTCATCAAAGATGCGCAACGTTCCACTCTGCACCAGTTATTCAAGTTGCCAGAGTGCCGTCGACACCTTCTTAGCCTAGCGAGGCAGACGGCATTCAATGCCGAACATCCCCTCAATTTTGATTTTTTGGAGGAATTGCTGCGAGCCCTGCCTATGCCAGAGCGGGATGTGAGTTGGACAGAACTCGTGCGCTCAAATTCAGGCGAGTTAAGGGAGGACCTCGCTCAATTTGAGCAACTATGTAGAAATCCCCAGCCGCTTACCAAACTCGCCCAAGCACGCCTTCACCTTGCCGCCCGGTATTTCGCTTGGTTGCTCATTTCAACTCACCGTATGTTACGCGGCACTGCAACACGGGCGCTCTACTGGTATGGCCGTCGGTTCCCTGAGCGATTATTTGATCTCACCCTCAAGTCTTTAACAATCAATGATCCTTATATACCAGAGCGCCTGCTCGCCGCATCGTATGGCGTTGCAATGGCGCTTCACGCGAATCCATCGAACTCCGCGTTTACCAACAACACTCTTCCAGATTATGGGCGAAACTTATTCGAAGCGATGTTTAAAAAGGGAGCCCCACACGCCACAACTCACGCCCTCATGAGGGACTACGCGAAGCATACTATCGACATCGTAATGCTTCACCATCCCAATATCCTCGATAAACAAGAGAAGAAACGCGTAACACCTCCTTATCGAGACGGCGGTATCAGGAAATGGGGAGAAAGTGAAGATCTCAATAAAGGAGAATACCGAGACGGGAACGCTCCTATCAATATAGATTTTCTGGAAAAAGACATTTTGCAAACTCTCGTGCCTCTAAGTCAGAAGGATGAGCTTAGAAGTCAAGAGTACAAAACGGTACACGCAAATATCTACTGGAGGCTGTACCAACTGGGCTACTCGTTGAAGATATTCGGTGAGATTGACAAAAATATTGCTAGATCCACCTGGACACGTACGGCAGGAAATGAAGGTGGAATTGACCGCTATGGAGAGAAGTACGCACGGATTACTTCTTATGAATTGTACGGTCATAGACAGGACAAAGGTTTACTTAAAAGCGAATGGCGCGAGGATAATGTACGCCCCAGCAATGTAGATATTGACCCCAGTTTTCCTGATGAACCTCATAAGATCCAGATAGTCACTATCGATTTCCTTGGTGACCGCTCTACTTCTCTTCGCGAGTGGGTGGAATGTGGAGGGCAGCCTGACGTCGAACCATACTTGTTTCTCAATGAGATCGATAACGAGACTGGCCCGTGGGTCTTGCTAGATGGTCACATCAATCAAGATGAGCAAGAAACACGACGTGGTCTTTTCGTTTTCTTGCGTGGAATACTTGTAGAGGAGCATCGACTTCAGGAATTTCTTAACTTTTTCCAAAAACAGAACCTCGGAGGGCAGTGGCTTCCTGAAATCCCAACGGATTACTACACCTTCGCGGGCGAAGCTCCATGGTGTGAGACCTTTCCTCTAAGCGAAATATCTGAAGTTCGTTTCCCAATGGGACAACAAATTCGAAAAGTCCAGCGAACAGAGGTTAGTTTCGTGCGAAACGGGGCAGAGTTGACCGGTGAAGAACTGAACTCCCTATTCGAAAAGCTGAAGCCAGCTCCCGGGCCAGCCCCACAATTCGCAACATTGGGAAAAGTTTTAGAGGCTGAGAGGGTAACCATCACCGAGGTAAAGTCTTTCCGGAAAGAAAGAAAACCAGTAACAAAGAATTTTCCTATAGTGATTCCAGTCAGAAAGAATAATTGGGAGAGCTACCATAGCGTGGTAAATCCACACCAAAGGACGGTAATTCCAGCACGAGAACTTGCAGAAGCTTTTGGGCTATGGCTACACCTACCATCATGGGATCTTTATGATCCTAAAGGGAAAAGAGCTTCCATCTCAATAGCCTGGGGGGACTGGTGGCGGACTGAGCACCAATTAACCTACCTCCGGCAAGATCTTCTTGAGCAATTTCTTGAGATGAAGAAATTGGTTCTCCTTTGGGGTATCTGGGGAGAACGAGAAATCCGTTTTCGCGCGAATGATATCGCCACACGCCAGAAACAAGATTTTCAATTCTACAAAGTGTTTCAGCAAGTCTACCGGTACGAGGTGGGCAAGACGATTTTCCTTAATCGTTCTGAGAGCTCGGAGCGACATTAACGGCTGTAGAGAGTGCAGGGAGGAAGAAAGTCTTGCACACACCTCACTTCTTTTCTTTCCTAGAAGGCCAACTGGTCAGAAAGCTTCTGTCCCCAGGCAATACACCTGTCACTCTTAATACAACACCTTTTCGCTTTTCAGTTGCGCGATCTCAGCTGCGGAATAGCCCAGCAGGTCGTGCAGGACCGATGCGGTGTCCTGGCCTAGCAGCGGAGCTGGCGCGCGCACCCCGTTTGGGGCGTGCGCCAACAACCACGGCATCCCGGCGTGCGTACGTACGCCAACCTCTGGATGCGGCAAACGCACAAAGAAGCCGCGTTCGTTGAGTTGCGGATCTTCCTGCATATCCTTGCTGCTCATCGTCGGATATGCGGCAACTCCAACCTCTTGCAGAGTGCGCGTCACCTCCCACTTTTTCTGGGTTGTTGTCCACGCGGTCACAATGCGTTCCAGTTCGTCTTCGTTCGCCTTGCGTAACTCTGCCGTGCGAAACCGCGCATCAGTTGCGAGCTGCTCCTGTCCCATGGCCCGGCAGAGGGCTTGCCACTCGGCTTCCGCGCCGCAAGCGATCGACACCCATTCGTCTTCACCTGCGCAACGAAAGCAGTTGTGCGGGGCCATAGTTTGGTCACGGTTGCCCATACGCGCCGGTTGGGTCCCGTTCATCACGTAGTCCATCCACCCCTCCGCCATCAGCACGGCCATCGACTCCCAGAGCGACACGTCGATGTGTTGTCCTCGGCCTGTGCGCTTCCGTGCGACTAAGGCCGCACAAACCGCAATCGCTGCATTGACGCCGCCATTAGGGTCGCCATAGGCCATGCCAACTTCTTGCGGGGGACCATCAACATATCCGGTGAGAGAGGCTAGCCCTGAGAGCGGCCCCATCGCCGGTCCATAGCCCATATATTCCCGTTGGGGACCAGTCTGCCCATAGCCCGAAATCGACGCCATAATCAGGTCGGGTTTCGCTTTCCTCAGTTCTTCATATCCGAGACCAAGCCGCTCCATGACACCGGTGGCAAAGTTCTGTACGACCACATCACAGGAGGCCGCCAGCCGTTTGGCAATAGCGAGGGCTTCGGGTTTACTGAGATTGAGCGCAATACTCTTGGTT
>CAZUFQ010000065.1:0-13893 GCA_964618735.1 uncultured Enterobacteriaceae bacterium | reverse complement strand
AAAAATATCGTCTGTCATAGTAAAATTAGGGGCTGAAAGGTTGGTTGTTCTCGGTAACCGTTGTAAGACGCCCCTCCCCCTATCCCTTTCCCCCGAGGGGGGGAGGGCAGCAGACGCAGAGCGGCTGCGGGGGAGGGGAATCTTATGAGGGAAAACCAAATGAAAATTGCTCCAGAACCGCAGCGCACGTGAACACGAGATAATTTCAGCGGTCATGACAATGGTTCAACTGGCGTACGCATCGTCACAAATTCCTCGGCTGCGGTTGGGTGGATACCAATGGTCGAGTCAAATTGAGCCTTAGTAGCGCCGGCTCGGATGGCGACTGCAATTCCCTGGATGATTTCACCTGCGTCAGGCCCGAGCATGTGGGCGGCCACGACGCGGTCGCTCGTGCGGTCGACCAAGAGCTTCATCAAAGTCTTCTCGCCACGGCCGGTCAGCGTGTGCTTGAGCGGCGTAAAAGTAGACTTGAACACAACGATGTCGCCATAGCGCTGGCGCGCTGTCTCCTCAGTGGGACCGACCGCGCCGATGTTGGGATTACTGAATACTGCCGTAGGGATCGCCTCATAATCGACCCATGCATCCATGCCGCCATACACACGCCGAGCAAAAGCCATCGCTTCGGCAAGTGCAACCGGCGTCAGGTTCACGCGGTTCGTAACATCGCCGACCGCGTAGATCGAGGGAACGCTACTCTGGTATTCATTGTTGACAATCACCGCGCCATTAGCGTCGAGCGCAACCCCGACCTCGCTCAGTCCTAGACCAGCCGTATTAGGCATCCGCCCGGTCGCGTACATAACCAAGTCTGTCACAAGCGTTTCACCAGTGGAAAGGGTGAGAGCGAGTCCATCAGCGCTACGGGTGATGGCAGTAACGGTGACGCCGAATTGCAGCTGAACACCTTCACGCTTCATTTCGCGCGCCAGTCCTGCACGCAGGTCCTGGTCAAATCCACGCAAAAACAGCTCGCCACGGTGCACAAGCGTGGTCTCGACACCGAGCCCGTGAAAGATTCCGGCAAACTCGACTGCAATGTAGCCGCCGCCGACGATAGTGATGCGAGGCGGCAGCTGCTCAAGATGGAAGGCTTCGTTCGATGTGATCGCGTAGGCGCGGCCAGGGATTGGTGGTATTTGCGGCCAACCTCCCGTGGCGACAAGGATCCGCTCTGCGCTTAGGGTGCGACCTGCGATTTTGACTGCTTGTGGACCAACCACCTGTGCGCGCTCAGAGATAATCTCCACCCCTGCGCTTCGCAGGAGCTGCTCGTACACACCGTTTAAACGAGTGATCTCGGCGTCTTTATTGCGAATCAGCTTCGGCCAGTCGAAACGTGGAGATTCAGTGGTCCAGCCATAGGCCCGTGCGTCTTCGATTTCCGAATGAACATGTGAAGCATAGACGAGCAGCTTTTTTGGTATGCAGCCGACATTGACGCACGTGCCGCCGAGGTAACGCTCCTCCGCAATGGCGACACGAGCACCGAAGTTCGCGGCAAAGCGCGCCGCGCGCACGCCCCCTGATCCCGCACCGATTATAAACAAGTCGTAGTCAAAACTCGCCATCCTTGCGCTCCTCTCATTTGATTCTCAACAGTGCTGTTGCGTCAGACCAAATAGCGCAGCGTCGTAGGGAACTCATACTTATATTGTTGCGGCAAGAGTAGTCCCCTCTTGTGCAAAGTGGCGGGGAAATACAGAGGACTGCCAACAGATGTGTATCGGTTGCAATATCACACGCCTGTTCGCTGCTTCACTTGAGAGCAGCGTGATACTCTTCAGCTAATTGTTGCGATCCTTTTTGTAAATCATTGAGAATCTCGATGAAGAGAAGCGCGGGCGAGGAGTGCGAACGTCGCTGTCGTCGCGAGAATGCTAGCTTCATCATGTCCGCTTCATACTGCTCCGCACTCACTCCCTTAAAATCTTGTTTATGTTGAATACCTCCCGGCAGGTGCTGAACGCCGAGGAAACCCCCCTCATTTTCGGCAGCGTAAACAAATTTCCGTCAATCCGTATAAGGATTAAATTCCTTTACCGCTCTCTCAGGGAAGAACAGGAGGAGCCAATGCTGACGCGTGTTGGAGTACTGCTGATCCTATTGCTCGTGAATGTGGAATGGGGTTGGACTGACCATCTTGATAACCGCAAGAGCCCAGCTAAAGATGAAGCTAAGTCTGACAATTCTGACATCTTCCTCTCAACGTTGCGCAAACAAGCTGAACAGGGCAATGTAACGTCGCAGCTCCTTCTCGGCGGGATGTATTCCAGCGATCAGAAGGATTGGACCCAAGCCTTCCTTTGGTACCGCAAAGCGGCGGACCAGGGCAATGTAGTGGCGCAAGGATTTATCGGCGGGATGTATTATGCAGGCAAAGGGGTGCCGCAAGATTACGCTCAAGCTGCCCAGTGGTACCGCAAAGCGGCAGACCAGGGCAATGTAATGGCGCAAAATTTTCTGGGCACGATGTATGATGAAGGCAAAGGGGTGCCGCAAGATTATGCTCAAGCTGCTCAGTGGTACCGCAAAGCCGCCGACCAGGGCTTGGCACAGGCGCAATATAATCTCGGCGTGATGTATTTCAAGGGCGAGGGGGTGCGGCAGGATTACGCCCAAGCCCTCGCTTGGTATCGCAAAGCTGCAAACCAAGGCTTTGCGCTGGCACAAGTAGTACTTAACGGGCTGCAGTACGCAGACAAGGGCATGCGTCGAACGCCCTCCACCACCCAGCAGGACGAAAAATCGGGAAATATCTTTGGGACAATGCTTTGTAATAAGATGCTGTATGGCGGCTTCCTAAAATTTGGTGCGTTCTGCTTTTGACCGTCTAGCTTCTAGAAGGAGACTGTAGGAGCCGTGAAGGTAAATATTCGATTTTGCCTTAGAAGAGAAAAGAGGGAATTTGATTGCTTGCCCTCTATGATTCCAAGAGCGAGGAACATTTGGAGGTGATTCATGTCCGTCGTGAAAGTACTACTTGTCGTGGCTGCAGCTCTCATCGTGGCTTTTGTTTCCGTTGCAGCTAATGGGCAAAATGAGGACGCCGAAACAAAAGAGGTACGCCTTCATAAGTACTGGAGCTATCGATTCAAGATAGGATTAGATTTAGATATGCATAAGTCTTCTATGCCGCAAGACATGTTTGAAAGGGCAGTCCAGGAGTGTACTGCCAAGCGCATGAACGAATATTACAAGCAGCAACATGAAGGGGAAGAGCAAGCAGAAAGAACGCGGCAGCAGCAATATCAAGATATCCAAAAACTCTGGAATTGTATGGCTGGGACAAGTCCTGATCCCTCATCAGCCGAGCATCGGGCACAATCGCGGATGTGTGGGCGGAGGGTGCTAGAAGAACGGAGGGAAGAGATGAATGCTGAAAGGCGCTGAGGATGGCTCAGCCACAGGAGCGTACCCTTGGTCTATGTGTCATCTCTCGACGACCGCAGAAGCTGAAAAGAACGATAGCAAAAGTAAAGACAAAAGAGCCGGAGGCCTTGTGAATGATCGAGCGCTGTTGACAAACTTGCATGAACGGGTGTCACTTCGCATCTAGCAAGATCATCCCTCTCGTCTTTACATCTAAGGTAGCGCCGTAATGGTCACGATCCCACCGATTTGAACATCGACCCGTAATGAATGACAATCAAGTAAGCTCATCCCTACCAATGGGTCCGTATCGGCGGCTTCAACTTCTACGGCGCGGAGCCGCCCATCCCACAACACTGAGACTGCATATACATCGAACACATCTACACTCCCGTCAGCAAGGATACCGGGCTGACGACTCAGCCAAGAAAGCCCCAACGCCTCAATGAGGAGAGGAGGTAAGGTTAAGAAGCCGGTGAACCCAGTGTCGATGATCGCTTCGATTTCTTGCTGCTGTCCGCTCGGGCCAGCCACCACAAGCCGGATGATTGCTTCCCGGTTGGCATTGACCACGCCGGTGATCATCGCTCGCTCGCTGCCATTGGACGCAAGCCAAAGCGGTGGACCCCACGATGACCAATTCGTACACACCAAATCTGGGCGTCTGGAGAACGGGAAAGAAGACGTTCCGAAGCTGTCAGCGTATCTTCAGCGACTTCAAATGCCCCGGTTTCCACATCAATCGCGACGATCTTGTTTGCATTCCCTGCTTCGACCTGAGGGCGCACCTGTTGTTCATAGATCGCTGCGCCGAGTCGAGCATGCTCTTCTTTACTGAACCGTGGCTGTCGTACTCTCATGAAGGGCCTTTCTGTTAATTAGGCTGTAGTCTCAGCCATAACGAAAGTAGAACGCATCATTCTCGCAAGTCAAGCCATATCCGGTTGGGCTGCACGTTCCTCGAGTTCCTCCCTTTACGTTTTCGCTATTCCGTCTTACGTTACTTTTCTGATGATGTTGCCTGCAGTGCTGTACGAAAAAGAAAGTTCGATTGCGATTGTCTCGCTCAACCGCCCACGCAGGTTGAATGCTTACAATGTAGAGATGCGTGACGATCTTTATCAAATACTGCTGGCGGTTCGAGACGATCCCGAAGTGCGAGTGATGATTTTGCGCGGTGAAGGTCCGGCGTTTTCTACAGGAGGAGACGTTTCGGAATTTGGTTCGGCTCCATCGCCAACGAGCGCGAGAGAAATCCGTTGGCAACGCGATGTGTGGGGAACACTGTTGCGGCTCCCACAGCCCACGATCGCGGCTGTCCATGGCTACACGGTTGGCGGCGGCATGGAAATGGCCTTACTTTGTGATCTCTGTATTGCTGCCGATGACGCAATCTTCTTTTTACCAGAGAGTAGTTTGGGGATGATTCCCGGCGTAGTGGGCACGCAAACCGCGCCACGCGCTGTCGGGATAGGCAGAGCGTTAGATATGGTGCTGACGGGAAAACGCGTTGCGGCCCAAGAGGCCGTGCAAATTGGTCTGGCGAACCGAGTCGTCCCGCGGGAGACCCTCTTGACGGAAGCCAAAGCTCTGGCATACACACTTGCCGAGCATGACCCGCGTATTATCGCCCTTGCCAAGCGGGCAATCCGGGCGGGCAGTGATATCACTCTGGCTGAGGGATTACAGCTGGAGAGACGGCTTTTTTCGTTAATCTAAGGAGTCACGATGAACACGGCGAATTTTTTAAGCATTCCGGCCATGATGTTTCCCGATCAGGAAATTTTTGTTTTTGAAGGAACGCGGTTGACCTATGGAGAGGCGCTCGAGCGCGTGCGTCGGTTAGCGAGTAGTCTCCGCGACCTCGGTGTAGGACCTGGTGATCGGGTGGCCGCTATCCATACGAATTGCAATCAATTTATCGAGACTTATTACGCCACTGCCACGCTCGGCGCCACCTTCGTTCCCCTTAACTATCGCGCCAAATTGCCCGAGCTGGAGTACATGGTGACTGCCGCCAACGTCAAGGCCTTGTTCATGGGAGATCGTTATATTGATTCCGTGAAACAACTTCAGCCTCAGTTCACGAGTGTGCGGCATTATGTCGCAATGGAAACGAAGCAACCAGACATGCTCTACCATGAAGATCTCATCGCCAAGGGATCATCTGAGCTGGAGGATTCTGAGGTGGACGAGGTCGACGTCTCCATTCTGATGTACACCAGCGGCACGACCTCGTTGCCGAAAGGCGTGATGCTCACTTATGGTGATTTTACCAACTATGTCGTCGGCACGGTGGAAATGGCGGACGGCACGGATCGCGGCGTCTCGTTGCTGTGTGCGCCGCTCTATCACATTGCCGGCACCGCAAACATCATGACGGCGATTTGGGCGGGCCGGAAAATCGTCATTTTGCGCCAGTTTGACCACAAAGAATGGCTCGAAGCCGTGCAGAAAGAAAAAGTCACGCATGCGTTTGTCGTGCCAACTATGCTGAAGCAATTGATTGATCATCCAGATTTTTCTCAATACGATCTTTCCAGTTTGCAAAACGTATCTTACGGCGGCGCGCCGATGCCATTCCCAGTCATCCGTAAAGCTATCGAAATGTTTCCCAAATCAACTGGATTTGTGAATGCCTTTGGACAGACCGAAACGACCTCGACGCTGACCGTGCTCGGTCCTGCTGACCATCGTTTAGACGGCACACCGGAAGAAGTCGAGCGCAATCTCAAACGGTTGACTTCGGTGGGGTTGCCGCTTCCGGACGTAGAAGTTCGCGTCCTTGATGATGACAACAAAGGACTACCAGCGAACGAAATCGGTGAAGTGGTGATTCGGACGCCTCGAGTGATGAAGGGCTATGCTGGACAAGAGAGCGCAACAGCCGCCTTGCTTGACGCTGACGGCTGGCTGCATACTCGGGACATGGGCTATATTGACGAAGATGGCTATGTTTATCTCGTGGGCCGCAAAGATGACATCATCATTCGTGGTGGTGAAAACATTGCTCCGGCGGAGATTGAAGCAGTGTTGCATGCCCATCCTGCGGTCGACGAAGCTGCGGTGATTGGCGTGCCTGACGTAGACTGGGGACAAAAGATCGCCGCGTTTGTTGCATTACGGCCGGGAAAACAGGCGACGGCCGACGAACTCGGAGATTTTTGCCGGCAACGGCTCGCGAGTTTCAAGAAACCTGAACTGATTCGTTTTGTCGATGCATTGCCGAAGAATCCCTTAGGAAAAATTCTTAAGAAAGAGCTGCGTGCGGATTTCATCGAATAAGACGGACGACACAGAGGAGCTCAGTGCTCCTCTTTTGCCATGACGCTTTCATTATCCCCCGAACTCTCTTTTACAAAGCAGGGTAGAGCCGCTTGGCTTCGTCTCTGTCGCCCAGAGCACGGAAACCGTCTCACTGCCGCGATGGTCGAGAATTTAGTCACCTGCTGTGAGGCGATCGCTGAGGATGACGAGGTTGATGTCGCGGTGATCACGGGGGCCGGGACGACATTCTGTACCGGGCTGGAATATTCGTCTTCGCAAAAGGGAGCGGCGGTACAAAGCATTCGCGCGGAGTTTGGGGATATCCATTGTATAGAGGCGTTAGCAACGCTGACAAAACCGACGGTTGCCGTCATGAACGGCGACGCTCTTGGCGTTGGGTTAGAGCTGGCGCTCGCATGTGATTTACGCATTGCTGCAGAAACGGCGCGTTTGGGTTTACCACAAATTGCTGATGGACTGATTCCTTTCTGCGGCGGTACGCAGCGGCTGCCGCGCATCGTTGGGCAAGCGAAAGCGCTTGAACTCGTGCTGCTGGGAACTTCTATCGATGCACGCGAGGCCTATCGAATTGGCTTAGTGACAGAAGTTGTGGAGCCAACTGCGTTGGCGACCCATGTTGACGAAGTGCTGATGGGTCTGCTAGGGAAAGGCCCCATTGCGTTGCGTTTTGGTAAAGAAGCCGTACTGAAGGCAATGGATCTGACGCTTGAGCAAGGGATGCGTCTCGAAGAAGATTTATATGCGTTACTCCAGACGACCCAAGATCGAGCCGAAGGCGTCCGTGCGTTTCTAGAAAAAAGAACACCTCGTTTCAAAGGACAATAGAGAATAGAATTAGAAGCATCAGACAGGAGGGATAGTAAGATGGCTAACCAAATCGGAAAAATGTATCTCTGTGGCGTCTGTGGCGGGCAAGTGATCGTGACTAAAGGCGGCACTGGCACGTTGAAGTGTTGCGGCGCAGATATGCAGAAAAAGTAAGGAGCTGACGACTCGTAACTGTTACTAGTCAGTTCTCGACCAAACCAGGAGAGGACGGAAATTTCTGTCCTCTTGCTATTTAATTTCCAGCCCCAAGACCTACCAATTTATTCCTCTTCCTAGTTGCAGGAACAGTACGCCCTGGTTATCATAATGCGGACTTTTAAGGTCTAAGAAAAAGACGTGAGGGAGAACACTGATGCCGGCTGGTGTTGAGCCGATTACTTCTGCAGAAATTCAATCGCTGATTCTCAAAGCGATTCCTGACGCCCAAGTCAACATTCGTGACATGACTGGAGGCGGGGATCATTACGAAGCGGTGGTTGTCTCTTCCTCATTCACGGGGAAAACCAAAGTGAATCGTCACCGCATGGTGTACGGCGCATTACAGGACGCGATGGTCCAACGGATCCACGCGTTAGCGCTCACGACCCTAACCCCAGAAGAATTACAAAAAGAGCAGGAACAAACGTCCGATTTGGTCAACATTCAAGTACAACGAGCCCGCTAAACAAAGCAGAAGGAGGAGCCATTCATGGCAAATGACGTATTGGCGCAAATTGATGAGCAAGTAAAACAGTACAAAATCATCCTCTACATGAAAGGAACGCCAGATTTCCCGATGTGTGGGTTCTCTGCAGCGACCATTCAAGTGTTGGATTCGTATAAGGTCGAATACGCAAGTGTAAACGTGTTGGATAACCCTGAGATCCGTGATGGGATTAAGCGCTATTCGAACTGGCCTACTATTCCACAGCTCTATATTAACGGCGAGTTTGTCGGCGGCTGTGACATCGTGCGAGAGATGCACGCAAAAGGCGAACTTGAACCGCTTATTCGTGCGGCTCAGGCAGCGTAAGGATTGATTTCTTTTTCTTTTCCGCTCCCCGAGGGACTATGTTTTCCGTAGGGGCGTAGCATGCTACGCCCCTACAAGTCCTTGCTAGCGAGAAACTGCCACCCCCCATGGCATTTTTCCCACTGGAATCATCGTGACTACTTTGTTTTGTGTGGTGTCGATGACCGCAACTTTGTCGGCGCGACCTACGGTCACATAGAGCTTCTTTCCATTTGGCGTGAGCGCCACCCACCAAGCACGCTCTCCTTCTAACGGGATCGTAGCGGTTATTTTGTTCGTTTCCGTGTCGATCACGCGCACGTCATTTGCTCTCCCGTGCGCGACATACGCTTTCTTCCCATCAGGTAAGATGGCTATACCCACAGGCCGCTCTCCCATTTGAATCGTCTCTACCACTTTATTCGTGGCGGTATCGACGACCAGGACTGTACCGGAACGCTCGTTACTGATGTATGCGCGTTTCCCATCAGGCGTAAAAGCTACGCCACGAGGATTTTCCCCGGCTTCGATGGCTCCAACACCATTGTGCGTAGCCGTATCAATCACAGTCACATTGTGTGAACTTTCGTTAGGCACATAAGCTTTAGCGCCGTCTGGAGAAAGCACCACAGTCTCCGGCTCTATACCCACAGCGATATGGTGGAGAATTTCTTTGCTGGCGGCATTGATGATGAGCAGCTCTCCACCATTTTCATTGACGACGTAAATGAGGGACCCGTCGGGGCTCATAGTGATGCCTTCAGGATCTTCTCCAGCAGGGATTGTATCAATCACTGCATTCTTTTCCGGATCAATCACTGAAATGTCATTAGAGTTACCGTTAGCGACGTATACCCGCTTACCATCTGGAGCTACGACGACGCCACGGGGCCGTTGCCCCACTTTAATAGTAGCGATGACTTTATCCGTGGCGGTATCGATGACTGTGACCTCATCGGATTTTTCATTACTGACGTATGCGCGAGGCTGGGCAAGGGCGAGAGAAGCAGCCAGTAGCCAGTAGCCAGTAGCCAGTAGAACGCAGCGTCGTATGTTCCAGATATGGTTCATTTGTAAGGTGGATGAATCGTTTTTCATAAGCTGCTAATGCGCTGGGGTAGCAGGTTGACCATCTTTGCACTGCGAAGCTGACCGAATGTAGGCCGTAATCTTCCAGAGGATCTCATCCGGCAACCGACCTTTAAAGCCGACCATTTCGGTGTTGAGCACCCCGTCGTGCATGGTGTGAAAAATTTCACCATCAGAGCCGCCATGCTTCCATTCACAGTCGAACAAATTGGGGCATCGTCCAACGCGCGTCGAGGTGACGGTGGTATGACAGTAGCCCGTACATGCTGCTTCAAAGATCGCCTTACCAGTCTCGATGGCGGCAGTGTCGCCAGCAAAAGGATTTTTTTGATCAGCTGGCGTTTCTGCTAGAGCGTACGAGTCGATGAATGTAGCAAAGAAAAAAGCGGCGCTGAGGAGAAGGATCGTGCGCCCAAGTCGAGTGAACATATTCATTGCATCGTCTTTCAATTGAGTTTTTGCATCTCCGCGACACTGTAGGTGCTGTCAAAGGGTTTGTGAAAAGGCATACCATACTTTTGGGCAAGCTGTTGCAGCGTTCCTGCCTCACCCAATTTTCTCAAGGCTCCATCAATTGCTCCTTGCAGGTCCGCCGCTGTTTTCTGGGTCGCTGCATATTCATTCCAGCGCACCACCGCCAGCGGTGAGTACCCACTCACGAAGAACAATTTAAGATCAGGATGGGTGCGGAGATGCCATCCGGCCGCTGGCCCCCACAGTAAAGCGAGCGGCGCTTCCCCTTTAGCCACACCATTGAGCGCTTCTTCGGTCGAGAAGAACGTGCGAACCGGCGTCTTGCGCGCATGGAGGACAAAATTCGCAACGGTTTGCGATTGGATCGCAACGGGAGTATTGCCTAGAGCAGCGAGATCATTTGGTCCAGTCTGTTCTTTGCCGATCAACTCGAACGCCGCGCCATAATACGGTGCTCCGAGCATAAGCTTCGGCGACCCTTTGACCGCATCTGCTCCAGGCATACTAAAGATGGCGTCACACTCGTTACGAGAAAGTTTCCGAGTAGGGAAGTCACTTTCTTCAATCTCGTCAATTTTTGTTGAATTCTTCGTCCACACCGGTACAAGTTGCTTGCCCAGTGCGTCGGCGACTGCCTTGGCGGTATCAAAATCAAATCCAGAGTTTTCTTGCCGTGAGGAATAGGGCAAGTTGTTTTCCAAAAAGCAGACGCGCAAACTGTTTTGCTCGTCTGCGTGTACGTGGCCAATGAGCGGAAAGAGTAAGGAAAGTCCAAAAACAATCTGTCGGACGACAACAGGCTTCACAATGTTGATCGAAATTATCAATGCGGGAAATCTCCTCGCTACTGCGGTAAAGCAAAAACCGTCACGGCGCTGCCTTTGGTGCCAAGGGGATTCTCGCCTACGATGCTTACGGCGAGACCGCCGCCGCCGCTCGGGATCGCCACGTATTGCCGATTGCCAATCTTATAAGTCACTGGTTGCCCACGCACGGTAGAGCCAGTCTGGAATTTCCACAGTAACTGGCCAGTCGTGTCATCAAAGGCCAGGGCATGACCTGTTTGACTGCCAGTGAAGACGAGTCCGCCCGCTGTTGCCAATGTCCCGCCTACCATAGGGTAGCTATCACGATAGCGCCACTTGATTGCGCCAGTTGTGGGATCAATGGCGGTTAAATGCCCATACCCGGAGTGATCGTCCGCTTGTGTCGCGCCTGGGCCGCCGCCCCAGAACGGCATCCCTTGCATGAAGACCGCGCTGCTTTTTTCCATCTTGCCGCAGCTCTCAATGACTGGCACATAAATGAACTTCGTGCTCGGGCTGTAGGCTGCAGTGTAAGAACCGTTTTGGCCTCCTACGTTCCCAGGGCAGATGAATTCTGGATTCCCGCCGGCGATCGGCAAATATTTGGGATCAACTTTGGGTCGCCCCTTTTCATCAAGCCCCGTCGCCCAGTTGAGCTTTTCTACATACTGGGCCCCGTGCAGGTACTGTCCTGAAGTACGGTCAAGAATGTATAAAAATCCATTACGGTTGGGCTGCGCCAACGCTTTAACTTTTTGTCCGCTGCGTTGCACATCGAGGAGGAACATGCCGTTGGTGGCGTCGTAGTCCCACACGTCATGCGGCGTAAACTGGAAGTGCCATTTTAGATCACCTGTGTCTGGATCAAGCGCCAGCACAGAGTTGGTGTAGAGGTTATCGCCTTCCCGTGCGTCGCCGTTCCAGTCCGGTGAAGGATTGCCCGTGGCCCAATACAAAACGTTCTGTTCGGGATCGTACGAACCGGTCACCCACGCTGGACCGCCGCCATTTTTCCACGAATCTCCAGCCCACGTCTCAACCCCTTTTTCTCCGGCGGCAGGAATAGTGTAGCGCCGCCATTTACGTTCTCCGGTTTTGACGTCGTAAGCGTCAATGAAACTACGGACCCCGTACTCCCCTCCGGCGATGCCGATAATGACGTTACCTTTGATCACAAGAGGAGCAGCGGTAGAACTGTAACCGGCGGTGTAGTCATCCATCTTGGTGTTCCACACGACCGCGCCGGTCTTGCGATCGAGCGCCACCATGCGTGCGTCGAGTGTACCGATGAGCACCTTATCATCCGCGAGAGCGACGCCGCGATTCGTGGGGCCACAACAGATGCGCAAGTCCTCAGGCAGCGGATGATCATATTTCCATAACGGTTCGCCCGTTACCGCGTTGAGTGCGTAGACGTGATTGTACGAAGCGACCAAATACAAGACGCCATCAGCCACGATAGGCGCTGCTTCCAGCTGGCCAGGGATACCGGTCTGAAAGATCCACACGGCCTGCATCTTTTTGACATTCTGACGGTTGATGTCTTTCAACGGACTGAACCGCCAGTTGAGATAATTGCCGCCGTACATCAACCAGTTTGAGGTGTCATCCGTTCCTTTGAGCAATCGCTCTTGCGTGACAGGCTTGAGACCGTCAAGTTTGGCCCCGTTCTGGGCGTCCGCTGCTTGCACGCCCAGTGGGAGCGCTAGCGACAAGGCGATTGCAGCAACAAAAAATCGTTGAGCCCGAGGAATGTACACAGGTGTTCCCTCCTCTATAGCATTGTGAGAGGATCAAATGCGGTCGCAACGTACTTGCTTTTATTTTTAGGGTCAAGGGAAGGGGCACGGAAAGAATCGGGGAAGCGGAGAGCGTGTATAGTGTTTTTCCGTCTTCGTTTCTCTCTGTCTCCGTTTCTCCGATTCTGCCGAATGCAGCTGCTAACGACGAGAGGTCCTACTGCGGTAAAGCAAACACAATCAACGCACTCCCTTTGCTGGCCAGTGGAGGTTCCCCAGTGATTGAAGCGACAATGCCGCCGCCGCCGCTTGGGATCGCGACGTATTGACGCCCGGCAATTTTGTAAGTCGAAGGCTGACCACGTACCGAGGCGCCAGTCTGGAACTTCCACAATAGTTCCCCAGTAGTGTCATTAAACGCCATGGCGAGACCTTCTTGATTGCCGGTGAATACGACGCCACCTGCTGTCGCCAATGTGCCGCCCAAGAGTGGATAGTCCTCGGTGTGTCGCCATTTGATGGCGCCGGTGGTCGGATCAATCGCTGAGAAGTGACCGTATGAAGATTGATCATCAGCTTGGGAGCCGTCCCAGCCTCCGCCCCAATAGGGCACGCCTTGGATGAACATGGCAGTGGATTTTTTCATTTGCATACAGCTTTCGATGACCGGAACGTACATCAGCTTTGTAATTGGACTGTACGCGGCTGTGTACGAGCTGTTTTTCCCACCAGGAGCACCCGGGCAGATCCATTCTTTCGCTTCGCTTTGGGGAACGAATTGGGGATCGACGATGGGCCGTCCTTTTTCATCAAGCCCTTTGGCCCAGTTGAGTTTGTCTACATACTGGGCACCGTGCAGATACTGGCCATTAGCGCGATCGATGACATACATGAAACCATTGCGGTTGGGTTGCGCTAACGCCTTGACGGTTTTACCGCTGCGTTGCACGTTGACCAAGAAGAGGTCGGTATTGCCGTCATAATCCCACACATCATGTGGGGTGAACTGAAAATGCCACTTCACCTCGCCAGTGTCTGGGCTCATAGCGAGCACGGAATCGGTGTACAGGTTATCACCTTCCCGCGCGTCGCCATTCCAGTCTGGCGCAGCATTACCTGCTGCCCAAAACAATGTGTCTTGCTCAGGATCATAAGAGCCGGTAATCCAGGTGGGGCCGCCCCCGTTCTTCCACGAATCGCCCACCCACGTCTCGCTCCCTTTTTCACCTGCTTCAGGCGTAGTGTAGCGTCGCCATTTGCGTTCTCCTGTGCTGACATCGTACGCGTCGATAAAACCGCGTAC
>CAZUFQ010000064.1:12373-14047 GCA_964618735.1 uncultured Enterobacteriaceae bacterium | reverse complement strand
TCACTGATAATGCGGGGCGCGTAGTGAGCACCACCAATCCGCTAGGCCAGCAATCCAGGTCCACCTATGATGCCCTCGATCGGGTCACGCAGACCACCGACCCGCTGAGTGGAGTGACGGCGTTCACGTACGACCCGAATAGTAATCTGCTCAGTCTTACTGACCCTCGCAATGGCGTGACGCAGTACACCTACAATGTCAGAAACCGTGTCGCCACCCATAAGGATCCGTTGCTGCGCACCGAGAGCTTTCAGTACGACGGCATGAACAACGTGACCCAAACTACCGACCGCAAGAGTCAAATCACCACCACAACCTACGATGGGCTCGATCGCCGCGTCCGGGTCACGTATGCCGATGGATCGACCAGGATCCTTATCTACGATGCAGTGAACCGGCTTACTCAACGTATCGACTCCCTCAACGGCACCATCACCCGCACGTATGACGGCATGGACAACCTGCTTTCGGAGACCACCCCGCAGGGTACGGTGACCTACACCTACGAGCACGCCGACCGCCGGATCAGTATGACAGTTGCCGGACAGCCTACCATCAACTATACGTACGATAACGCCAATCGCCTCACTCAGATCACCCAGGGCTCTGCGACCACCGCCTTGGTCTACGATACCGTCGGTCGGCGCCCGAATGGCTGAGTCGGGAGTGGATGTTGGCGCAATTCGGCGCGCGGCGCTCCCTCGCCGAGCAGCGCTATCGGCAATTTGTGCATGATGGCAGGCTGATGAGTGCGCCATGGGAGCACGTCCGAGGGCAAGTCGTGCTGGGGCGAGAGCAATTCGTAGCGCAGCTCAAGCCCTTGTTCCTGAGCAAACAGACAATACAGGAAATTCCACGAGCGCAACGGTTGCTTTCGCGTCCCTCCCTACGAACGCTGTTCTCCAGCACGCCGAGCACGACCCGGGATCAACGTAATCACACAATTTGGGTCGCCCATGTGCAGCATGGGTATAGCCTCACCGCGATCGGGCAGCAGCTTGGTTTACATTACTCCACTATCAGTAAGATCATGCAGCGAAAGGAGCAACGGCACAAGTCATAATCCAAGACCTGACCCCTTTTTCCAGACGTGGGAAGAGGAATGACGTCCAATAACTGTAAACGTTCCGGGCCACCTACTCACCGACTCCACGCCAGCCATTTCTCAAACAGCGCTTTTACCCGTGGGGTCAGACGAGTGCGATTGTACGCATCCCCTGTCTTTTTGATCGCTTCGGCTTGCGTTGGATAAGGATGAATCACCGTCGAGAGCGTTTTTAACCCGAGCCCCCCCGCCATCGCCAGCGTTAATTCCGAGATCATCTCGCCGGCATGGCGCGCGACAATCGTCGCCCCTACAATTTTGTCGCTGCCTTTGCGCACATGTACTTTGACGAAACCTTCCGTTTCTCCATCGAGAATGGCCCGGTCTACAGTGTGAAGCTCTTGCACGAAGGTCTGTACTGCGATGCCTTGCGCCTCGGCTTCTTTTTCATAGAGCCCGACGTGGGCAATCTCAGGATCGGTATAGGTACACCACGGGACCGTCAATGCACTGGCCTTGGCCCGCCCGAGGCACAACGTATTTTGAATTACGATCCGCGCTAACGCATCCGCCATGTGGGTAACTTTTGACGGTAAGGAACATTCCCCCACCCCAACATGCCCCGCGTT
>CAZUFQ010000064.1:4532-12363 GCA_964618735.1 uncultured Enterobacteriaceae bacterium | reverse complement strand
CGCATCGGCCATGTGGGTAAATTTGTACGATGAGCAAATGTCGCCAGCCGCATAAATGCGCGGGTTGGTGGTCTGCAAGCGATCGTTGACTTTGACTCCAACCTTGTCGTATTGCACTCCGACGGTTTCAAGATTCAAGCCTTCGACATTCGGGGCACGCCCAACCCCAAGCAAAAGAGCGTCAACAGCTAGATTGGTCGTTTTGCCGTTCTGCTCGACGGTCAGTACTTTTTCTCCTCCGTGGACAGCTACGCTACGTATATTGCAGCCTAACAGTAAGTGCACTCCGTCATGTTCCAATGCCTGCTGAATGCGTGCAGCGGCATCCGGATCTTCACGGATGAGAATCTGCGGCGCCACTTCTAGTAAGGTCACCTGAGCGCCGAACCGTGCGAAGGCTTGCGCAAGTTCGCAGCCAATGGGACCAGCGCCAATCACCGCCAGCCGCCGCGGCAGCTCGGTCAGCGAGAATACTGTCTCGTTGGTCAAGAAGCCAGCTTCAGTTAGTCCTGGAATCGGTAGTCCTGTCGCCCGCGCGCCCGTAGCAATAACAGCTTTACGAAATCGCAAAGTCTTGCCGCCAACCTCGATCGTATCGTCACTAGCAAAACGCCCTTCACCGAGGAAGACATCAACCCCCAAGCTGCGAAAGCGTTGCACGGAATCATTGGCGCTCATCTCGGCGCGTAAGCGGCGCATCCGTTCCATCACTGCCGGGAAGTTTACTGTCGTTCCGTGCGGAACTTCTACGCCATAACGATGCGCCTCACGCACGTCGGCAAAAGCGCGGGCCGCTCGGATAAGCGCTTTAGAAGGGACACAGCCAACATTCAGGCAGTCTCCGCCCATTAATTCTTTTTCGATGAGTGCAACCTTAGCCCCGAGTCCCGCCGCTCCTGCGGCAGTGACGAGACCCGCTGTTCCAGCGCCAATCACGACTAGATTGTAGCGTGGCGCGGGTTCGGGATTCACCCAATCTGCGGGATGGACGTTGTTGAGTAAAATCTGATCGTGCGCATCATCCTGTCGTACGTGCAGTTGCACGGAAACGCTATCCGCCATGAGCATCTCTCAGAGAAGAACGTTTTACGACAGAGCAGCGCCGGTCAGCGCGCCGCCACAGGAACTGCCGGCTCCCGCTGTGCACCCATAGCAGTGTGCGCCTACCAGAATCTCACGATGTTGCAGATGCTGCACAAGTTCATCGGCCGATTGTTCTCCCAAGCGAAACGGCTTGCCGGCGCCGAGACGCAGGTCGAGCATTTGATTGAAGTCACAATCGTAGAAAAATCCATCCCAAGAGACGCTGACAAGATGACGACACATTAAACCGTCAAGCGTTGCTGGATTGAATGACGTCGCGAGGAGTTCTAAGTAGGAAGCGAACTTGCCGTCGCGCTCCAAACTGTGAGCAAAGCGCGCAATGGGCATATTCGTCAACGTATATAAGTTGTTGAAGTGAATGCCGAAGCGTTGCTCGAGTTCTCGTTTGTAGTCGACTTCAAGCTGCGGTTGAGGAGGGGGTAAATGCGCGCCAACTGGGTTGTATACTAAGTTAAGAATGAGATCTGAGCCTTCTTCTCCATAACCAAGGGCGTTGAAGCGGCGCAGGGCCTGGATCGACTTCTCATACACGCCCCGCCCGCGTTGCTTGGCGACATTCTCTTCTGAGTAGCAGGGAAGACTCGCGACTACTTCAACCTGATGACTTGCCAAGAACTCGGGAAGCTCTTCCTGGCCAGGCTCGAACAAAACGGTGAGATTACAGCGATCCATCACGTGGCGACCATCGTTTCGCGCCTGCTCAACTAAGAAACGAAAAGAGGGGTTGAGTTCCGGGGCGCCGCCAGTGATATCCACCGTCCGTGTGTTTGCAGCGCGGACAAATTCCAGCGCCAATTCTGCAGTGCGCCGCTCCATGATCTCTGTGCGTTGCGGACCAGCGTCCACATGACAGTGTAGACACGCTTGATTGCAGAGTTTCCCGACGTTGATTTGCACAGTATCGATGGCGGTGCGCCGCAACTGGACATCTCGCTTCCGCAGACGGTCGGCAAAAGACGGTGACGGTTTTTGCATCGTAAGTGCTCTTCTTTCTACCTCAACCATGCTTCCAGGGTCACAACTCACGTCCCGTGGGTTCGATGTGCAGAGATTGTGACATTTCTCTTCTTTTCGGACACTCCCCTATGAGGAGACTCTTGCAGACGATAGCATTCTTTTTACTGTGAACTCTAGCAGCCGCAAGAGAATTCCCTTCCAAAACAAAGCCGGTAGAAAGGGACATCTCATGAACATGTGTCTACCCTAACAAAGTGAGTGAACCTCCTTGACTTTCGCTTTTTCTTCTCCTATTTATAAAACTCTAGCTGGCAATGGAGAACGGAGGATGTTGTGACTGCAAGCGACGTAGTACGAAAACTCACGGCCATTTTCAGCGCGGACGTCAAGGGATATAGCCGTTTGATGGGGGATGATGAGGTCGCAACGATTCACACCTTGGCCTCGCATCGCGAACTCATGACAACAATTATTCAACGGAATCGGGGTCGAGTAATCGATTCCCCTGGGGACAACCTCCTGGCCGAGTTCGTCAGTGTGGTGGACGCTGTGCAATGCGCCGTGGATATCCAGCACAGTTTGAAGGAGCGGAATGACGAACTTGATCCTTCCCGACGGATGGAGTTTCGCATTGGCGTCAATGTAGGAGACGTCATTGTTGAAGGAGATCGCATCTACGGAGATGGGGTAAATATTGCTGCACGTCTGGAGAGCTTGGCGGAAGGCGGCGGCATCTGTATCTCCAGTAGTGTTCATGAACAAGTCGAAAACAAATTGCCGTTCAGGTACGTAGACCTGGGAGAACAAACCATCAAAAACATCACCAGGCCCGTGCGAGTGTTTCGCGTGCAGATGGAGCCGGAGCAAGACGACGTCTCTTCTCTCCAACCTTTGACTTTACCAAACAGACCTTCGATTGCCGTACTGCCGTTTCTGAATTTGAGCGGCGATCCAGAGCAGGCGTATTTCAGCGACGGCATCACCGAAGATTTGATCACCGATCTCTCCAAATTATCCGGACTCTTCGTCATTTCTCGGAACTCTGTCTTTCTCTACAAAGGAAAGGCGGTACGTCCCGAACAAGTCAGCCTCGAATTGGGAGTGCGCTACGTCCTTGAAGGCAGCGTTCGTAAGGTGGGGAACCGGGTGCGGATTACCGCCCAGTTGATTGATGCAACGACTGGTTACCATTTGTGGGCTGAGCGATACGACCGCGAGCTACAAGACATTTTCGCGGTCCAGGACGAGGTCACGCAAAAAATCGTCGCTGCGCTCCAAATCAAGCTGACTATGGGAGAACAAGTACGCTCCAAACGACCGCCCACTAGCAATATGGAAGCGTACGATTATTTTTTACGGGGGCTAGAATATCGCTCTCAGCGCACTCGAGAGTCCAACACACAAGCCCGGCAGATGTTTGAACACGCCATCGCCCTCGATCCACAATTCGCTTCGGCATACGCCATGCTCGGCCTCACATACCTTACGGAGATCGTGAGCCAATGGAACCAAGATCCGCACGCGGCGGATCGACTGCTGCAATTAGCGCAACATGCCGTTGCCCTCGACGACGCCCAACCGGCGGCATACGAAACCCTGGCGTATGCGTATCTCACAAAGAAACAGCATGAACAGGCGATGGCTGCGGCTGAACGCGCTGTTACACTCGACCCCAACTCAGCCGACGCCTGTCAAGCCTTGGGCGACGTACGGATCTTCATGGGTCGAGGTGAAGAGGCCGTCGCCCTTATTGAAAAGGCCATGCGTCTCAATCCGAGGCATCCCATCACCTACTTGTGGACGCTGGGACAAGCCTACCGCCTTGTAGGCAAGCGAGAAGAGGCGCTCTCTGTACTGCGACGGGCGATCGCACGCAACCCCGATTATCTCGCGGCGCATATGGTAGCGGCAGTTGTTTGCTACGAACTAGGCCGCAGCGAAGAGGCGCGCGCCGAGGCCGCGGAAGTTCTGCGCATCAATCCACAGTATTCTCTTGACGCTGTTAAACAGCGCATGCCCATCAAAGATCCTGCCGCTCTCGCGCAATTCATTGCCGCGCTCGAAGGCGCGGGCTTGCGATAGGGTAAGATTCCCCCTTCCTCTCCTTTCCCTATTCCAGCGGCTGTCCCACCGCTTTTTCTACCTGAGCCAGCGCCGTTTTGTAGTCATATAACGCCTTGATGTTGTTTGCCTGCGCTGAAGTGAGGGACACCTGGGCGTCGGTAAGCTCAATGATGTTGCCAACGCCCGCCGCATAGCGCCCTTCGGCGAGGTCGAGGTTCTCCCGCGCTTGCACTAGCGTTTCTTCGCTTACCCGAATGCTCTCTTCCGCCTGGCGTAGATTGAGCACTCCCTGACGCACGTCCAGGGTCACTTGTTGACGTAAGTCTTCTTCTTGCGCTTGTAAATTTCGCACCATCGCTTGCGCTTCGCCAACCTGGGAGGTAGTGAGAATATCATCGAACAAGGGCACGGTAACGGTGACGCCCCACAGCCAGCCTTGCTGTAAGGGATATTCTCGTCCCGTCCAATTGTATTGCGCCGTGCCAGAGAGCGAAGGCAGATATTGCTTTTGCAAAGAAGAGACGTGCGCCTCCGCGGCGCGCTGTTGCGCCCTGAGGCTTGCCAGCTCGGGGCGGCGTGCATAAGCCTGCTGGAGAACCATCGCCTCATCAAACGTAATCGCACTCCGCGCCAGCACGTCCGTTAACACCGCGCGTAACGGCTCCCTCTGTCCCATCGCGGTACGAAGCGTCTCATAGCCCAGCGCCACGTTATTACGGGCAGTCACACGATTGAGTTCCGCTGTTGACACTTGCACTTGCGCTTGCGTGACGTCAAAGCGCGGCGCAACGCCAACCTCATACCGCGCCTGCGCTTCTTCGCGATGCTTCTGGTTCTGACGCACCGTTTCTTCTGCGACCTGAAACAACCGTTGGGCGGAGAGTAGACTGTAGTAGGCCTGTTTCGTGTTGAAGATAACTAGCTGTTTGGTGGTTTCGAGATCTGCCGTGCTTGCTTCCGCGGAAGCGATAGCGGATTGAATGGAGTTTAAAGTGGAGCCAAAGTCAAAAAGTAACTGAGTCAGGGAGACATTCATCGAATTGAAATTGAAAAGCTGAGAGCTCGCGCGTTGTGTGAACCCAGTGCCGCCGACTTGTACTCCGCCAACGGCTGAACTTAAGGGGCGCTCCTGACGAGAATAGGTGTAGGTATATCTCCCTTGCGGAAGATACCCAGCCACTTGCTGTTGGACCCGTTGCTGCGCCGCTTCGATGTTCGCTTGCCCCATGCGAATCGTCGGGTGGTTACGCAGCGCGGCGTCAATCGCTTCTGACAAAGTCAGAGGTGGAGCTTGTCCAGAGACTTCTTGCGCTTGTGTGTAAGCGAAGAAAACGAGAAAGAAAACAATGAGAAACGCTACAGACCGCATACCGCTCCTTGCAATGAAAAGGCGTTGCCATAGCGTAACCCATGGTGAAACGAAGCGGAATCCAGGGAGCGGCGGTCTGGACTACAGCACTTGCCCCTCCAGCGATGGCTGCTGCCTGCTCGTTCTTCGCTACGATGTATGGGCAAGCGCCCACAGAATCATTTCAATCGTTTGTTCTTCATTCCAGACGCCGGTGTCGATAAGAAGATTGTAGAAATTGGGATCGCGCCAGTCAGCATGATAAAACGTGTGGACATAGTCAGAACGTATCTTGTCCATGCCAGCGATGCGGTGCTCGGCGGCAGAATGCGACAGTCCTTCCATCTGCATAATCCGTTCAATGCGCACAGGCAAATGGGCGAAAAGGAAAACGTGCAGAGTCGTGAGGTGTTTCGCGAGGATTTGGTTTCCCGCGCGCCCAACGATCACGGCGCGCCCTTCTTTGGCAACCTCTTCGATAATGCCTTTGGTCATGCGCACGAGCTGGGCGTCATTGAGCCAGAGCGGGGGCGGTACTTCATACGCGGACTCAAATCCACCCATGCCAAACAGCCCAACCAGCCGTTCGATGAACGAATCGACTCGCTCATCTTTCGCGTCGAGGTATTCTTCCGACACTTTGTATTGTGAAGAGATTTGTCGAATAATCTCTTTCTCCCATACCGACCAGCCCAGACGGCGTCCAATTTCACGGGCAATGCGGCTGCCGCCGCTGCCGTATTGGTGAGAGAGCGTCAGCATGTTGGCTTGAGAACGCATAAGCGCCTCCTTATTCAATAAGCGACCAGCAATCAGCTGGTCAGTGTCAATCTGAACCCAAAGCGATAAAACTGCTTCACCCTACGACAAAACGAATCTTGGTTCAAATTTTTCTGCGGCGCTCCTTTTGATCCTCATTGCTGTGAGCGGAAAACAAAGACGCGCCCAGCGGCGACCTTGTCCAGGATGCTCTGCCCCGATGCGCCAAAGGCAAAATCTGGGATCTTGTCCCCGTCAAGATCACCTGGCGACGCCAGCGCATAGCCGAAACACGCCCCTTGGTGCGGATAGGGATCGTCAAACGTGATCAAATGGCGCCCATCCTGTCCATTAAAGACAAAGACTTCCCCTTCGACTTGCTCGACGTCCACCGTCTGAAACGGCGCCGCCACCACAATCTCGCGCGCCCCGTCTTCATCGAAGTCTGCTCCTGCAATTAGGGAGTATCCGAAGCTGGCGTACGGTTTGGGCGCCGGATCCTGCAGAGTGAACAGCATCTTGCCGTCAGCGCCGTTCATGACATACACAATGCCCTGAGACGGACTCCCATCGATGTCTTTGTACGGTGCGCTCACAAGCAGGTCGGGAACGCCATCTTTATTCAAATCGCCCGCCGCCACCGTGCGCCAACCGAAGACGGAGCCGGAGGCAGGCTGGGGGTCATCTAACGTCAGCAGCACCTTCCCGTCTTTGCCGCTAAAGGCGTAGGCTCGGCCTTGCACCCCAACTTTCCCGATTGTACTGTACGGGGCCCCGACGAGTACGTCCGTGACTCCATCTTTATTGAGGTCTCCTGCATCAGCTACAGACCATCCGAAGGCCCCGCCATTGAGCGGCTCCGGAGGCTCCAGGGTACGTACGAGCTTGCCTGTGGCCCCGTCAAAAATGAATGCCTTCCCGTCTCCATCCTGTCCAAAAGCGCCGATGAGGATGTCTGGTGTTCCATCACCCGTGACGTCGTCCAGAAACGCGACCGACCAGCCAAACCCTCCGCCGATCTGTGGCTGTGGCGCCTGCAAGGTATGCAAGAGTTTCCCGTCTTTGCCGCTAAAGATAAAGGCGCCACCCGTACCGCCATAGCCTAACTTATCGGCCTCGCCCGAGCCCCCATAACCAAAGGCTCCGATCAAGAAGTCCGGCTTCCCGTCTTTGTTGACATCGCTCGCCCCCGCTACGGAAAAGCCAAAAGCGGCGTATGGCATGCGAACGGGCGAGTTCAAGGTGAAAAGCAACTTCCCGCTCTTGCCGCTGAATAAGAACGCCTGGCCTTGATGTTCGGCGGAATGCTGCGGGGCGTCGTAGGGCACTTGGGCGTCGTATGCGCCGACGAGCAGATCGTTCGCCCCATCTCCGTCGACATCTCCTGCTACCGCTATAGAAGAGGCGAACCCCGAGAAGGACACTCGTACTGGATTGTCTAACATCAAGTACCGAGGTGCACTCAGAGCAGGGACAGCGCGGCAGAACGACAGAGTTACAACAAGAACATAGGAAAGGTGAGAATAACGCGGCATGGAGAAAGTCCTCACGATTGAAGTGAAAAGTGAAAGATCAGGGAAGTGATATGATGGGAGAAAA
>CAZUFQ010000064.1:0-4522 GCA_964618735.1 uncultured Enterobacteriaceae bacterium | reverse complement strand
AAAAGGTCATTCCTGAACCGTCAAAGCGCCCGGAGTTTATAGCCTAACTCCAGGGGGGTGTCAAACGAATTTTTCTTGAAAAATCGTCGTTTTCCCCCCTTTCATTGCGCAGGTGAGGCGCCCTTTGCGCAGAGTGTGCCCCATCATTCTTTTAGTCCTTGCAGAAACATCTGATCTCTGCCACAACCAGGAGGCTGAGGTGTATAGGTGAATTTGGCGCCTGAGAGAGGAAATGAAAAAAATGAAGACGATAGGCTTGACTGGTGGTATCGGTTCAGGAAAGAGCACTGTTTCTCAAATTTTGGCAGGGCTTGGCGCCTTTGTTATCGACGCGGATAAGGTGGGTCACGAAATTTATCTGCCAGGAAGAGAAGCCTGGCGTCAGGTAATCGCTGCGTTTGGGCAAGTTATTCTTGCCCCCGATCAAACAATTGAACGCAAGAAGCTCGGCGCGATTGTCTTCGGCAGCGAAGCAGCGAGAAAGCAGCTGAATGCGATTGTTCATCCGCTCATGTTCCAAGATATCCGCCGACGGATTGAGGAAAAACGAGCGGATGGATTTACTCAACCAATTGTGGTCGAAGCGGCGATCTTGATCGAGGCGAATTGGTTACCGTTAGCGGATGAAGTCTGGGTTGTCGTCACCAATAAGAATGCAGTCATCGAACGTGTAGCGACACAACGTGGAATGGCGGCAAAAGAGACTGAACCCCGAATCACTAGCCAACTCTCAGACGCCGAACGGCTGAAGTATGCGCACGTCGTTATCATGAATGACGGGTCGCAAGACGATTTAGTCAAAAAAGTTCAGGAAGCTTGGCGGCATCTAGGGTGAAGGCTATGCTCCGATTCAAAGGGGTCATCTTCGACGTTGACGGCACTCTAGCGGATTCGGTCGGGTTCTTTTACGAAATTGCCCTCGAAATCCTTCGCCTAGCCGGTGCGCCGCCGGTTTCCCAGGAACAAGTGTTTGCCTTGATGCGGTTGGGCGACGCTGCGCCGTTGGAGAAACTATTCCCCCCGGATTTTCCCAACCCTGGCGCCACGCTCAAACGCATTACCGATGAACGCATGCACGAGTGGATGCGTCATTACCATGACAAGACTGCCGCAATACCAGGCAGCATTGAACTCCTGCATGAATTACGCGCCCAAGAGGTGCAGCTGGGAATCGCCACCTCTTCAGGGCGCGCCCTCCCTTTTCTTGATCATTGGGGAGTGCGACATTTATTTCAAGGGATTGTCGGGCGGGAAGATGTTGAGAACCGCAAACCACATCCTGAGCCAATTCTGAAATGCCTCGACCATCTCCAGCTTGCCGCTCACGAGGTCATATACGTGGGCGATTCCATTATTGACATCCGCGCAGGGAAAGCGGCTGGCGTAGCTACTGTTGGGGTGCTCACGGGCACGAGCCCGCAGCACATTTTGCATCAAGAAGAACCTGACCACATTCTGGCAAGCGTCGCGACATTACTCGATATTTTGGACAACAAATAGCTTTGGAGCTTCTCTCTTGCGTCCGTAAAGCGTCGGAGTATTGAAGAGAATACTCAAGCACTCAGTGTATTTGCTTGAGCCTTTCTTGCGGCAGCAAGACGCCTGTGTTACAGAGAAGGGCTCTTGAGGAGGAATGTTATGTCTCGCATTTGTGAACTCTGTGGTAAGCGTCCTTCCGTCGGGAATAACGTGAGCCACGCTAACAACAAGACGAAACGGCGTTGGCTGCCAAACCTACAACGGGTTCGGGCGAAAGTGCACGGAACCGTGAAGAGACTTAAGGTGTGTACGAGCTGCATCCGGTCTGCCCTTGTGACCAAAGCTGCGTTGGAATTCACCCCTGCGACCTTGACCACCCCCCCCACCTTGCCGACGTTGCGCATGACGCGATCCAAATCATTCGCATTTCCCACCATCACTTCGAACACATCTCGCGCTCGCTTATCCGGCATGGTGCGAACGTCTGCACTGGAGATGTTCAGTCCTGCTTCGCTAATGGTTTTTGTCATAGCAGCAAGCAGCCCGGGACGATCTTCGCAGAGGACTTCGATCTTAATCGGTCGTAGGTAGTCGCTTCCGTTTTCCCAATTGACCGCAACATGGCGTTGCGGGTCGCTTTCTAACAGACGGTGACACTCGTCCGTATGGACCGTGACGCCTCTCCCGCGCGTGATCACGCCGCGGATCGGTTCTCCTGGTAAGGGATTACAGCACCGACCGAATCGCACCAATACATCGCCAACCCCTCCAACCCGTACCGCGCTGGAAGATTCGCCGAGCGGCTTCTGCTTGATTTTCTCTAGTTCAATAGTGTCTGCTGTTTGCGCTTGCGTCGCATCAGGTTGCGGAGCGACATGGGGAAGGACACTGCCGACAGTCAATTGCCCATAGCCGAGGGCGGCCAGGAATGTTTCTTCATCTTTGAAGTTCAAAGCAGAAAGGACTGAGTCGAGTTTGCTTTTCTTTCGCAGCGTGCTCAAGTCCAGATGGTACCGGGACAGCTCTCGTTCCAACAGTTCGCGTCCTAACGCCACGCTCCGTTCGCGCTGTTGCGATTTAATCCATTGACGAATGCGTGCTTTCGCTTTCGTGGTGTTAACAATCTTCAGCCAGTCTTTACTCGGAGTCTGTTGGACGGACGTGATGATTTCGACCGTGTCTCCGTTCTGCAACTGATAACGCAATGGCACGAGACGACCATTCGTCCGTGCTCCAGTGCAATGATTCCCGACCTCTGAATGGATACGATAGGCAAAGTCGATGACCGTGGCGCCTTGAGGAAAGCTATATAAATCTCCCTTCGGCGTGAAGGCGTACACTTCTTCTGTAAACAGATCTTCTTTAACCGTATGCAGAAATTCTTGGGGATCTTTCAGTTGTTGCTGCCATTCCATCAGCTGCCGCAGCCAGGCGAAACGTTGCGCTTCTTCGAGTCCTCGCCGTCCTTCTTTATAGCTCCAGTGGGCGGCAATGCCTTCCTCCGCCACCTTGTGCATTTCATGCGTGCGAATCTGCACTTCAATACGTTCTCCGTAGGGACCAATCACGGTCGTATGGAGGGACTGGTACCGGTTGGCTTTTGGCAGCGCGATATAGTCTTTGAAACGACCGGGCACTGGTCTCCAATGGCTATGAACAATACCGAGCGCTTCATAACATTCTCGGACCGAGGGAACCAAAATGCGAAACGCGACCAGGTCATAAATCTGATCGAAGAGCAGATTCTGTGTCTGCATTTTTTGGTAGATAGAATAGAAATGTTTCGGCCGACCGTACACTTCAGCCGCAATATCGGCTTCTTTGAGTTTCTGTTGGAGAAAGTTGATAACTTCTGCAATATATTGTTCGCGTTCCGCTTTTTTCTTAGCGACCGCTTGTTTGAGCTGGCCGTAGATTTCGGAATGGAGCGCGCGCAAGGCGTGATCTTCGAGATCGCTCTTGATCCAGTATATGCCGAGACGATGCGCGAGCGGTGCATAGATTTCGAGTGTCTCTTCCGCGATCTCGCGTTGTTTGTCTTCGGACAGAAAGGCGATGGTCCGCATATTATGGGTGCGATCCGCCAGTTTTACAAGAATGACGCGAATGTCGCGCGCCATGGCGATGATCATTTTGCGGAAGTTTTCTGCTTGCCGCTCTTCGCGGGTTTTGAAATTGATCTTGCTGATCTTGGTAACGCCGTCAACAAGAGCAGCAATCTCCGTCCCGAATTCTTTCTCGATTTGTTCGAGATCTGTGAGAGTGTCTTCAACCGTATCATGGAGAAGCCCCGTGACCAGGCTCGGGACATCAAGTTTCATGTCGGCGATGATGTTGGCGACCTCTACTGGATGGACAAAATACGGCTCACCGGAGCGACGGGTTTGTCCTTGATGCATGCGCTCAGAGAAGTGATAGGCTTTTTCGATAAGCTCCGTTTGCGCCTCAGGATGATAGGTGCGGACTTTCTCGACCAGGGTTGCTAGGGTCATATTGCCCCCTTTCCTTGTTGGACAGCCAGGGCTTCGGAGAGAAACGGGGAAGAGGAGCTGAGCAGTCGGGAGACGCGAGCACGCTCGGTTTGGACAATGGCGTGCAGTAAATCGACGGCGCGATCAATGTGGTCATTCACTATCAGATAATCATAATCACATAACGCCTGAGTTTCCTCGCGGGCGCGGCGTAAGCGGCGGATAATCACCTCTTCACGGTCGGTGCCTCGCGATCGTAGACGCTTCTCTAATTCAGCCCAAGAAGGAGACAAGACGAAAACCGAAATCGCTTCTGGATAACTCGCTTTCATTTGGCGTGCGCCCTGGACATCGATATCGAGCAACGAGTCTTGTCCACTGGCAAGGGCAACGTCGAGCGGCGCTCGCGCCGTGCCATACAGGAAATCATGCACTTGCGCCCATTCGGCAAGCGCTCCGGCTGTACGAAGGGCGATAAAGCGTGCTTCGTCAATGAAATGGTAGTCCTGTCCGTCGACTTCACCGGAGCGTGGCGCTCGCGTCGTATAGGAAATAGAAAGACGGAGGTCAGG
>CAZUFQ010000063.1:0-14069 GCA_964618735.1 uncultured Enterobacteriaceae bacterium | reverse complement strand
CTGGGATATACCCCGCACAGGTCTATAGTAAAGACAAAAAGGAGGCGCTGCGATGCAAGATCGTCTGTTTTCCGAAGCGGAATTACGAGAAATGGAAAAACGGTCGGTTGATCGTTTAACCGAAGCCATCGAAGCTGGTGAAACAGAAAAAGCCAAACAGATCGCCAAACGCATGTACAACGAATTTGTGAGCATGCATGATCTCTATCGTGACTGGACTACCTCCATGTTGAGTGAAATTGGTAAACGATTTGGCGACCAAGCCTTAGAGGAGATCATGACCGAAGGCGTCAAAGCCTGGTGGCTGCCCAATCTGGAAAAGATGGCGAAAGGTTCCCCAACCATGGCGCAGCGCATTAAGATGTTTGTGGCCGGGTTGCGTGGACATCTGCAACCAATGAACATCGTCGAAGATGAGGAAAAAGTCGTCATTCAAATGCGGCCATGCGGCAGCGGCGGCAGGCTCGTGCTGGAAGGCAAGTATGAAGGCCCCAATGCGTTCCTCACAGTCGAGAAGCCGCAACGGATGACCTATAATCGTGCGAATTTTCCCGTCTACTGCGCCCATGAGCCGCCCATGGAGCTGGTGGACATCGAAAAAAACGGCGCGCCGTTTGTGGTTGTCGAACCGGCCGCCGTTTTGGGGAAGGAACACTGCTCATTCATTATTTACAAAGACAAATCAAAAGTGCCGGAGAAGTACTACGAACGACTGGGGTTGAAGAAACCCGCCGCCTGAGAGATGGTTTGAAGAGGAGAGGAAAACGCCAATGCAAGAGTCCTCAAGCGAGGAAGTGCTCTTTGCTTGGACAAGATTGCTTCGCTGCGCTGACAATGGCTCAACACATTGGCTTTTCAGACGGCCTCTTACTCAGCAGAGCGGTCGGATGCGACTGATTCAGTCTGTGTCGCGAGACAGTGCATCGCCGCTCACGAGGAGCACCTTATGTTACACGCCGGAGTCGGGCTTTCTACCGAGAAGGATACCGCACACGCAGCAATAGAAGCGACCACAACCGCGCTCGCTCGGGCGCATATCGACACCGCCGATCTTGCCTTGGTCTTCGCTACCATTGAACATGGTCCGTTGTACAGTCGTCTTTTACGAACGATCAAGGAGACGGCCCAGGCAACGCATGTCGTAGGGTGCAGCGCCGGCGGTGTACTCACTACAGACGGAGAGGTCGAACGCGCGCCCGGCGTCGCAGTGCTCACCGTACGAGCGGATACGTTTTCCGCTTCTCGCTTTTTCATGCCGCAGCTGCGCGGGCGCGCCCAAGAACTTGGTCGAGAGGCTGCGGCGCTCGCTCATCCAATGGAAGATAATCTCTTAGTCGTGTTCCCGGACACTTATAATTTCAATGCTGACGCTTTTTTCCAGGGCCTCTCCGAATCCGCCCCGAATTTACCGGTGGTTGGCGGCGGCGCCTCTGAAGACGGCACCCTCGGCGAAACTTTTCAACTCTGCGGTGACGCTGTGAGTAACGATGCGCTGTGTGGCGTACTGTTCAGCGGGCAGTTTCGTCACACTATTGGCATTGCCCAAGCTTGCCAGCCGATCAGCCCTGTATATACCGTGACCAAGTCGCACCAGAATCTCATTTTTGAACTCGATGGACGACCAGCCTTTGAAGTCTTCTCCGAAGTGGTGCGGCAACCGCTCCTTGAGGATTTACGGCGCGCTGCAGCGTTTGTGTTTATCGGACTCCCGGTTGACGCTGAACGACAACGCATTGCTCGTGGCGAATATGTCATACGCAGCATCGCCGGCTTTGATCCACGCCAAGGCGTCGTTGCTGTGGGGGACTACATCCATCAAGGACAGAAAATGGTGTTCACGTTGCGAGACGGCAGTGCATCGCGGGAAGACCTCAAAGTGACGCTTGAAGCTCAAGCTCGCTTGTGGAGTGATCACCAGCCAGGGTTTGCGCTCTACTTCAATTGTTTAGGTCGTGGGCGAGGACTCTATGGCTTGCCAGATTTGGACACGGCGTACATCCGTCAATATCTGGGCGACATTCCATTTATCGGGTTCTTCACCGGCTGTGAGATAGCGCCAATTCAGATGCAACACTCTCTACATCAATACTCTGGCGTTCTGGTATTGATCGGGGAAAAGAGCGTCCATTAAAACGGCCACCAGCGCGCCCAAAAGCTTTTTTCTTCTTTTCCGGAGTCGGAGCTTGCCGTCTTATCTTGCGGCGGTTGTTCTTGCGGTTGTGACGTCTCGTCTGAACCGCCAAATGGCCACCAACGCGCTAGCCAGCCCTTTTTGACGATGACAGAGCCTGGAGGCGGTTCTAAATCCTGTTCTCGCGTCGAGCCATAGGTGGGAAGATTCGTGGTGAAAGGTTTGAGTTCAACCCCAGCCGCTTGCGCATAGCGGGGCAAACAGCACATCTGGTCAAAACAACACGCCGCCTTATTTTCGCAACACTCAACCGATCTCGGAGGGAAAAAATACGAACAAGCTCCAGCAAAGAGCAACGCACATAACAAAAAAGGATAGAGTATTCTCATAGCTTTCTTTCGATTTTTCTTTCTACCTCGGCGTTCCCCGCGCGAGCGAGTCCCCAAAGAGGCGCTCATTCACCTGCTACATTCCTGAGCGGACGACACCATAGCATGGGTTCCGGAGAGGAAAAGCCCGTCCTGGACAGAAAACGCGTCCCGGGAACGTCGAACTAAAAAGTCGAATAGGGAGCTTGCGCATGACAAAAAGGGATTGTTTAATTCCACCATGTTTTCGCTCATCCCTAACCACTTAAATTGCTGGACATCACAGCAGTCAAGTCAGGAGTAAGCTTATGTGGTGGCCCTTTGGGTCGGCTCATAAACCTAATCGTCGTGTTCCTCGGCGTCGCCAGCGTCCATCGTCTCCGGTTTTTTCCGTCTATCGTCCCCCTAATTACCAGCGCCCGTCAGTGCAGTCCTCTATCTTAGCTCCGGGGCAGCGGTCGGCAACATCGTGGGGAAAAGATCTGAGCATGTGGTCTCTCAGACCCCATTGGTTTGTTCTCTCTGTCGTCGCTCATATCCTTCTTTTAAGCGAACTCTCAACGGTGCTGTTTCCAGCTTCGGTTTCTGAGCGATCTGCGGCAGTTATCCCTGTTCAGCTCAACTCAGCCCAAACGGCGCCTCGCGCTGACGCTTCCTCCACTCTTTTTGTTAAGAAAGAAGAAGCGAAAGCGCCACCGCCTCCACAGGACGCCAGCCTCGAAGAATTGCGGCAGTTTCGCGTGGCTGCGGCAGCACGTACAAACCAACTCGAACGGAAATTCGTTGAGCTGGCTCAATCTATGGCTACAAAAGCTCAAACAATTGCTCGACAGCAGCAACAACTAGAAGCTGCACAGCAAGAGTCTACCCGATTAGCTCAGGAGTCTACGCGATTGGCTGAAGAATTGGCGGTGCGGACGGCGGAGGAGCAGGAAGCCGCGAAACGGCTGGCGGAAGAACAGGCTCGCCGCGCTCAACTGGAAGCTGAGATTGCGGACCAACAGCGTCGCTACGAAGCTGCACTGCAAAACGCCCGGGAGACATATCGCGCGCTGCTCACGGATCTCCAGGGAGAAATTGCCCGCAAGGATGTCACCATTCGAGAATTTTCCGACCGACTCTCTATTAACATTGTGGACCGGGTGCTGTTCCCTTCTGGGCAGGCTACGTTGACGCCGGAAGGGAACAAAGTGCTGGAGACCATCGGTCAGGTGCTGGCGAAGGTCGCCGATCGGCGCATTCAGATCGAAGGACATACTGATGCGCAAGAGATTGGACCTGAACTCAAAAAATTCTTTCCCTCTAACTGGGAACTCTCAGCGGCGCGAGCCACTGAGGTAGTGCGCTACCTGCTGGCGCACACGTCGCTTCCACCTGAACATCTGCTCGCCGTCGGCCGGGCCGATACCGTGCCGGTGGCGTCAAACGCAACCGAGGATGGACGAAGGCTCAATCGTCGTATTGAGATCGTGCTCATGCCGCTAGCAAAGCCTATACAAGCCGAGCACGGTGCGAAAGAGCATCAGGGCTAAGTCGAATCGCGCCGGCAAACCCCAACAAACCTTCAAGTTCGATGAACAACTATGGCGTTTCGTATCGGGCAAGGAACAGACATTCACCGACTCGTCGAAGGGCGAAAGTTAATTCTCGGCGGCGTGGAGATTCCCTGGGAGAAGGGGCTACTCGGTCACTCAGACGCTGATGTGGTGTGTCACGCTGTAAGCAACGCGCTGCTTGGCGCTATTGGCGAAGGCGATATCGGTCAACATTTTCCGGATTCCGATCCTCGCTACCAAGGCGCTTCCAGCCTGGAACTGCTGCGTGCGGTGATGGCTCTGGTGAAGGGGCGCGGGTTTCGCGTCGGCAATGCCGATCTGACGATTCTCGCTGAAAGACCGAAACTTGGTCCTTACAAGGAAACCATCCGTCATAACCTTGCCTCGGTCTTGGAGGTGGCCCCAACAGACATTAACGTGAAGGCCACAACAGGGGAAAAAATGGGATTTGTGGGGCGGGAAGAAGGGATGATGGCGGAGGCTGTGGTGTTGTTAATGGTAGAAAAAGGCGACTAAAAGTCGTGAAGACATTCATACATCCAACCGAGAACTTATCTCGTCGGGCCGCACTGGGAGAATCCTCCATTGCGGGCTAATCAAGGTCTCCGCCGCCAAAATCATCGGCGCCGCCCATGTCGCCATCGTCATCCGGCATGTTCCCGGCTTCCATTTCGTTGACCATCTGATCGAACTCAGGGCCGGAGAATTCGTCACCAAGTTCCTTGCCCATCTTGCGCATCCACCGCGCCATGCTCTTGGGATCATTCTCATCAATACCGGAGAGATTGCTCGGATCAGACAGGGCGTCAAGACGCGCCTCTTCCGACTTGACCGTGGCGAAGCGTGACATTAACCGAGACAGGTCTTTGCTGCCGCAGTACTCACATTCCGGATTGACCTCTTCACTGACGCGTAACGTCAACACTGACACTTTTTTTCTACATTTGTTACAGCGATACTCGTAAATTGGCATAGATTCCTCTCCCGCAATCCTTGCAATTATATCTTCTGACCCTCAGAAGGGAACAACGTCCTGTATTCGCGCTCTCGGCGAAACGCTTGCTGTTCAGGCGAAAGCCCGGTTTCGTCGTTAACTCCAAGATCACCAATCATACATTTGACCGCCCCTCCGCCTTTACGCAAAAACTCAGAGACATTGACTACTACTGGCTCCACTCCACGCTCGCGGATTTGCGCCTGCAAGCGCTCACTCACTCCCGCTGGCATAAAGAGATAATAACGGTCAGCTCTCTCTAAAGTAAATGAATTCGCTGCATATAAAGCGGCGTCTGCTGTGCTCAGCGGGATGATTTGATCTTTCATCAATTCTTGGAGGCGAGTGCGCGACGCAGGCGTTAGCCCGTCTAGATAAGCTAACAAGAAGCGCCGCTCGGGACCAAACGCACAGAGCGTGGTGTCGCCGTGATAATAGGCCTCGTCACAGAGTTCTAGAGGCGCGACTTCCACGCCTGCTGCGGTCTGTTGCAGCTCCGCAAGCGCGCTGATCTCAGAGCGAAACCCATAAACGCGTTCATAAGGCGGCAGACCAAAGCGGAAGCGGAATCGCTGCGTCTCCACACGGCCATAAGTGAACAGGTAGTGATTACCAACTGGAAAGAAGTCGGCTTCACCCTCAAAGCGAGTCTGCAAATGAGCCGTGCGAAATCCGCATTGTTCAAGAAATTGTTTGTAGATCGGTTGTTCTCCTGCGCGAGAGGGGAGAAGATTGGCCAGAAAGAACACCTTGGTCTGCACAGGCGCGGCGACATCAAGTGGAAAGAGGAAGCCGGCATTTGCGGGATAAACCAGACCGGTCCACATGGGATCTGGAGGGACCACCAAAACTCGCACGCCAAACTGTGAGAGCACACGAGCAAAAGCATGCCACTGTTCGATCGCTTTTGCTCGATCAACATTTTTCCGTCGTCCCCATGCCGTACGGGTATGGGGATTTGCTCCGCCGCGAATCGAGAAGTAGGTGGGATCGCCCATCAGAACTATGCGTGTCGTCAGCATACTTCTGGTCCTCGACCGTTTATAAGAACGGCACGGCCCCCACTTCCGCACCTTCTGCTAGCTGTAACGCGCGCAGCATTTCTTGTGAACAATAGAGAAGGTCTGCCTCAGGGCGGGCGGCTAACCGAGCGGCATGAAATCCATCGTCTCCTTCCCAACCGATCAACAGCTTCTCATCCTCGTTCTCGTTTGGAGCAATATCCGTAGCAAGTCGATAGCGACGGAACTGCTGCACAAGCACAAGGTCTTTCATTTTGGCGCCATAAAACGGTCCTCCGTCAAAGGGATCGACATGGCGTAAAAACCGCAACCCAATCTTTTCCAGGAGATATGCAGCCCCTTGGCTTTCAGGTCCAACCTTGCCAAGTTGTTCCTGCACCTCGACGGGCAACATGCAAACATAGAGCGGGATCGGAGGGAATAGGGCGTCAATAAACTCTTTGTCTTTCATGCTAAGTTTATCCGCCTCTCGGAAGCTTAAGCCAGTCACACGTTTGCCGTAGCACTCCCAGAACAAACTTTCTTTGTCTTCTGTTAACGGCGGCATTATCTCAGCTAACACTTCATCCTCGAAACGCTCCGAATGCATGGCCATATAGAGGAAGCGCACAAAAGAGAGTTGTTTACCCACCTTAGCTGGATGTTGACGATAAGCGGGATCGACAATGAGCCCGCCCAGCTCCGTCGGTCCATCGATGCAGCGACGCAGCGTCAGATACGTGTGGCGAAACATTTTCTTGAGCGTCTTGGAGTACCGCTGATCCTCCGCCATCTCTAGATAGAAGTGTGGTGAATCGGGTGTTCCGTGCTTTGCGAGAATCATGGCTGCTCCGACAATGTTGCGAGACTCAAGGTCTTCAAGCACGAACAGGTGCACTCCGTCTTCTCGATGTGTAATTTTGCCGCGAAAAGAGGCGGAAGACTGCGCGAGCATCGAATTCAGGACCTGCTCTTCCGTCGGTAGGTTGATTGAATCAAGCAGACGGGAAAGCCGAAGAATTTGCGGTGCATCGGGAGGCTCGGCTTCGCGCAAAAGGAAAGAAACTGTAGGAGTGGAGACTTGTCGGTCTCTCTCTGGGGCAATCATTATTGGATCAACATTGGTCAAGGACAGTTCCATTGGAGGCATACATACTCCCTCCTGCCGGCTCTCTCTTCAGAATAGCAAGTTCAAGAGGGGAGAAGGAAGCTGACTTACTCGGACTTTTTTGGTGGGAGTCGAAAAGCAACGCGCTGTCGCTCGTTACGCCGCTTAGAGTTGCTTAAGGCTAAAACGTAAAATGTCCACAGCTTCAGTGAGTTCGTCCACGGTCAATACTCCGCCGGGGAGAAACAGTCGGAGGCGATACGGACCTTCTCCAAAGCCGGCATAGTATAGGATCAAGCCGTTCCGATAGCACTCATGCAGCAGAGCTTTAATATTCGCTAAAGAAGCGCGTGCAGGTTCGAGCGACCACATGGCGCCGATACCAGCAAAAGCGCAGATGGCGTTAGGCAGGTCTTGTTGTAAGCGAGTCAGCTGCTCTCGTGTAGCGTGCTCTAGCGCAACGATGCGTCCCTTGGGACCAAGGTAATTTTCCTGCACCAGCTTTTCGACAATGCGTCGACCCACAGCCATTCCCACCGTGGTCCCGGCGAAGGTGCCGGAAATAAGCGCAGGATCAGGTTGATATTCCGCACGGAACAACAGAGCGCTATTTTGCAGCAGCTTGCCTACCGTTACCACGTCAACGTACTCTGCGAGATCGAATCGCTGAAAGGCAAGCAGCTCACCAGTGCGGCCAAAAGTTTGAATTTCATCTACCCAGACTGTGATCCCTCGCTCTTTGAGTGTTTCCATGAGAGGCACGAAGAATGCTCGCGGGGCGACCCGGAACCCTGCTTCTCCTTGCACCAATTCGAACACACAGGCAGCGATTTCCCCGGGATGCTGGTCTAGTACTTCACGTAGCGCCGACAACGTTTTTTGTCCGCTCTCAGGATCCTCAGATTCATAGAATGGAAGATAAAAGACGCGTTCTCGCGAGGGTTGTCCTTTGCGGTAATCGGGCCGATCGGTAATCTCAGCCATAGTCGTGGTGCGGCCATGAAAACAGCGGCGAAACGCAATGATGTCGCGTGCAGGCTGCTGATGATAGCGAATCAGTTTCAGCGCGTTTTCGTTGGCTTCAGTCCCAGGCAGCGACAACCAGCCGTGGGCGAGCTGTGGTGCGGAGTGTTGCAACAATATCTCCAACAGAGCGCCATACTCGGCGTTCGCTTGCAGATTGCCTTGCATGGCCACATCGCTGGCGGCGGCAGTAATAGCGGTGCGCAAGAGGTCTGGGTGACTATGTCCGAAGAAATGCACGCCAATGCCAATCGCGAAATCGAGCAACCAGCGTCCCTCGGCCGTGCGGACTTTCGCGCCTTTTCCGATTCCTGAACCAAGGTAAGGAAAGAATAATGGGCGACCGCGGAGCTGCGCCACGCGTTGGAGCTGTTCAGTATAGGACGTTCCCTCAAGAGCGTCTGCACGTACTTGTAGATCGGTCAGGGCCTCCAGCATCAAGCTCAGGCCCTGTTGGAATTTGGGATGAGAAAGAAACAATTTGTGAGGAGAAAACATAGGACAGTCATGTAGTCAGACAGTCGCGCAGTCAAGCAGTCGGACAGCCAATCAGTCCAGCGTCGAGACCGCCAGACTGACCGACTGAGAGGCTATACGACTGAGCGACTGTTATTTCAGCGGCTTAGTCGAAAAGCCTTTGTCACTATAAGAAAGCAATGCGCGCTTACCGTTGACCGCTGTTTCCAAAATCACCTCGTGACGCCACAGTTGGTGAATATACGAAAGCGTACGCTCAGCGTATTCAAGATGTAGATCGCGACCGTCGTGGTAGTGTTTCATATAAAGAATGCGATTGTGATTATGATCGGCGTCTTCGATTTTGATCACCGGGATCGTGCCCATTCCAACATTCTTAATGAGCGTTTCCTTTACTTCACGCCAGCCGTCTTTATCTGACACCTTTGAAATCACCATGTCATTCTCGCGCGGCTCGTACTCAAACATGTCCATCTCGCGCATCAGCTCTTCGGTCAGGAAGCGGCGGATAAACGAGGCATCGCGATCTACTTCGCGTACTTCAAAGATCGCTTGCATGCCGGTCTTCGTTGGCTTGCCATATTTTTCTATTTCTTCCGGAGTGGGCTCGTCATGGCGGCGCTTAATATCGTCCCAGATCCTCAGTCCCAGATAATACGGGTTGAGGCTACGAGGGAAGGGGCGCACCACTTGGTTATGCCGTACGAGAAACTCAAGGTGCAAGTCTTGCGGTAGGTCGAGACTCCTCATAATCTCGCGATGCCAGAAGCTCGCCCAGCCTTCATTCATGATCTTGGTTTCCATCTGTGGAATGAAATACTGCTCCCGTTCGTGTGCGATAGTGAGCAGGTCTCTTTCCCACTCGGTCAGGTAGAGATTATGGTCACGAATAAACAGAAGGATGTCTTCCTCTGGCGTCGGCGGGGTCTTCTGCAAATCGGGCTGGACATATTCTTGCCGTTTATGCACGCTTTGAAAGGGATCCGTCGTGGGACGAGCGATATCTAACAAACGCCCACGATCTTCTTCGGTTGAGAGTTTCTTGATCGCCAAGTTCCGCCGACATTGAAACGCGACCGCATGCGCAGCGTCGAGAATCGCTTCAACTTTTTCAATGCCGATGGAAGGGTCTTCCATGTAACTGCGTACGCGATCCGCATGGATCTTGAACAGATTGAGCGTCATCTCGGCGCGCGTAGTTTTAAAAGTAAAATTGTTTCTGAAGAAATCGTTATGGCCGTAAACATGCGCAACAGTGAGGACCTGCAAACATAGCGTATTGTCACGCATGAGATAAGCGATCGCCGGGCTGGAGTTGATGACCATTTCATACGGCAACCCAGAGACGCCGTAGTCATACATGGTTTTCAACTTCTCGTAGCTTTTCCCATAGGACCAATGCGGATAATGAGAAGGCATGCCTGTATAGGCCATGTACCCCAGCATCTGAAAGTGATCGCACACTTCGAACTCTTGCGGATAACAGGTGAGTCCGAACTCTTCCACTTTTTCACGAATTTTTACATCCCAATACTCTAGATCTTTGATATCCCAGTCAGCAGCCATGGCGATCCTCTCGTTGCTAGGCTTCCGCCGAGACTGTCGCCTCGCGGGTTCGTTCCTTTGCCAAGAACGTTTTGAAGCTCGGCCAAATATCTTCCTTACGTTCGATGAGCACGGTTTGGAAATTGTCCACTTCCAGACGTCGAAAAATGTTCAACATCGAGCTTTCATAATAGCGAGATCCTAACGGTTTGATTTCACCATACCCAAAGAGGTTACACACCTCGCACAACTCTTTCGCGGCTTTGAGCGTCGCGGGGTTGTCCGACTCGAAGTTGTCGCCGTCTGAACAGTGAAACGCGTACACATTCCACAAAGTCGGATGGTAACGCTCCTGAATAATCTCCAGTGCTTTGTTGTACCCTGAAGAAATGAACGTACCGCCTGATTCACCTTTGTGGAAAAATTCATCTTCCGTCACTTCACGCCCTTCGGTGTGGTGGGCAATGAAGACGATTTCGACGTTGCGATACTTGGTGCAGACGAACTGGTAGAGCAAGAAGAAGAAGCTGCGCGCCAAATACTTCTTCATGGTGTCCATCGACCCCGACGTATCCATGATGCACAGGACCACGGCGTTCGATTCCGGGCGCGTGTCCGTCTCCAGGTGTCGATAAATCATGTCGTCTTGATGAAAGGGGAACCGCTGTTCATCGTCCCAGTCCTCGCCAACACGCCGTTGCACGGCCATCTTACGACGAATGCGGGCGATGGCTGTACGCTTCTTGTCGAGTCGAATGCGGATGCCAGCGCGGCGGTATCCTTTTCGTTTACTGAGCCGCTCGGACAGCACTTCACGCAAAATTTTGCGCTCCATGTCGGGCAGCTCTAAGTCCTCGAACATGATCTCGATCAACTCTTCAAGGGTGACGTCGGTTTCATAGTAATCGACGCCAGGCTGATCGCCGGCTTTATCTTGCCCTTGCTCGCCTTGTTGCCGGCCCACCACTTGACCAGGCTGCGAGTTGCCGTCGCCTTGCCCCACTCCCGGTGTGTTGTCACCGTAAATAAAACGGTACTCTTTCACGCCACGAATGGGCACTTTGATGATTTTGTCTTTGTCTTTGCCGATGATGGACTCTTCAGCAACAAGGTCGGAAATGTTATCGCGAATCGATTCGCGTACTTTCTGACGGTGTCGTTGACGATCGCCAGCGCTCCGATCGGAACGCAACGCATCGGATGGGGAATATGGTCGGAAAATTGAATCTGGCATAGCCTCCACTCCGGACGGCGCCGCTTAAACACTCTCCGCAGAAAACAGACAGAAGGGGCAGGAATCACCCCGCCCCTTGCCTCAGTCCGTCAGAGTGCAAAAGGCGGGCGCTTCTAGTCTTTCCAGAGGTTGTTCGCCGCGTATTTCAGTACGACATCCACACAATACTCACAATAACCCTGATCGAGCAAGTTCTTCACCATTGAATCATACTTGGAACCTTGCTCTTCGTCCCGAGTACGCGCCTTGGTGATGACGCGGCTGATGTCGCGGACTGAACTCATGAGTTTCTTCTCAATGGCTTCTTTGAGCGGTTCGTAGCTCTGATACGACACCGTCTCCTTGCGACGCATCGCCGCCCACAGATAGGCAATGACTTCTTGACGAAAACCATCCGCAGCCGAGCCGATAATCGCAATCTGTTCTTCCACTGATTTGAGGAACCCTTCGTCAGGATGCAGTTCCTCGCGCGTGTTGCGGTCTTTCACCTTGGTCTTGTTGACGTACGCTTCGGCGTGATCCAGATAGTTCTGGAACAATGCATCTGCTTGTTCCTGATAGGAATACACAAAGGCTTTGGTGATCTCTTTCTCCAGCATTTCCAGATATTCCTTGTGAATCGTGTCCTGGAGAAATTCGAGATACTGCTTGCGCGTGTCGTCGGCAATGTCCTGATCCTTCACCATATTGATGAGCGCTTCACGTACGTTGATCGGGTTGATGCAACGACCGGATTCCGACAACGCATTATCGAGCGACTTCATGATGAAGCGGGTCGAAATGCCGCTCAAGCCTTCCCGTTTAGTGTCTTCGCGAAGTTCTTGGATGTTGATTTTCTTGGTGCGGCCTTTCTCCACGACCTCTTCACCGTTGTAGAGGTGGAGCTTGGTGAGCAGATCACACTTCGCTGTTGGTTCTAACCGCGACAAGATGGCGAACATCGACGCCATTTCCAACGTGTGTGGCGCTACGTGCGCACGAAAATCAGAGTTACGCAGAATCTTCTGATAAATCTTTACCTCTTCGGACAGGCGCAGATTATACGGAACCTTCACTACGACGATACGGTCCAGAATAGCTTCGTTTGTGTGATCGGCTTTGAACTTCTGCCACTCTGCTTCGTTTGAGTGCGCAACGATAACGGAGTCCACATAGATTGTGCCATGTCGTCCCGGCGCCGGAACGAATTTTTCCTGGGTCGCGGTGATCATGGCGTGGAGGTACTCGGTTTCATTCTTGAAGACTTCGATGAACTCCACCATGCCACGGTTCCCTACGTTGAAAGCGCCGTTGAGTTCGAGCACCCGCGGGTCGCCTTCCGAGTATTGGTCGAGTTTCGAGATGTCTTCAGAGCCAATGAGGACGGAGGTGTCTTGGTTATTAGGGTCCACCGGCGGCACCACGCCGATACCTTTGCGGTTCCGTTTCGAGAACGACACTGTGGCAACCGGGAAGTCTTCATACTTGGCGCCGAATTCTTCCTTCAGTCGGAATCGGCAGGTGGGGCACAGATCGCCTTCGATATGCACGCCCAACATCTTCTCAAATTCTTTGCGCAGATGGCGCGGAATCAGATGGAGCGGCTCCTCGAACATGGGACAACCTTCGATCGCGTAAATCGGATCGACGCCTTCAAGACCGCGTTGCAGTTTTTCGACGAGCGAGCTTTTGCCTGAGCCGACCGGTCCCATTAAGTACAACACCTGACGGCTCTCTTCGCCTTTCAGTGAGGCGGAATGGAAATACCGTACGATCTGCGACACCGTCCGCTCGATACCGAAGAATTCATCCTTGAAAAAATTATAGACCTTGAGTGGCTCGTCTTTGTAGAGACGTTTCGCACGCGGATCGTCGGAATCGGTAATGCTCGACATCCCTGGCGTCATCATCATGTCGTAGAGACGGGCGTGTGCGAGCTTCGTCATGATTGGGTCTTCCTTGACCTTTTCAAGGTAATCTAGAAGAGTGCCGCGCCACGCTTTGCTTTCACGATTCGCGCGATCTTCGCGGATAATTTTTTCGAACGTGCTCCTCTCAATGTCCATGCAATACTCCTTTGTTGGCTGCCGCCGAGAGAGGTTGAGATTGAGATATAAATTTGCTTTTCACTACAGCACTACTAACTCCATTCTAGGCTAGTAGGAAAAAGCGAATCAAGCCCTGAATTTTGAGATAGACGGTTGGAAAGAGAACTGAGGGGTAGGGGGAGGACAATCTCAGCGGAAATTGCGTCCATATGACCGATGGGAGAAGACCTTTCTGGGATTATAGCATCAATGAGTATCAAGCAACAAAAATTCCTAAAAACGTCTCTCATAACAAAGATGATTCTAGGCTCTTCGAAAGAAAGGGCAAGTGAGAGAGAACGTTCGTGCTTTGCAGACTCTCTGGAGAGGAAAGCCAAGAGGGAGGACAGACAAGAAAAGCGACGTTGGGGGTGGTGTGGTGGCGGAGGCGACGTCGCTCTCCTTGTCTGCGTCCACTATTAAGGAACGGCTACCTATTCTAATTCTTTAATAGGGTCCTCTCTGCACTGTTTAACTTCACGGTAATGGTTTCCTTGCTCTTCACTCTGGGTCCCCAGTTCTCTCCGTTTTTAGATCATGCTATCTGTCAGAGCCGGCGCAAAGAG
>CAZUFQ010000062.1:0-14075 GCA_964618735.1 uncultured Enterobacteriaceae bacterium | reverse complement strand
GTGCCATCGGCGGCGCGCAGCAGCAGGTCTCGTAAGGTTGCTACCCGCGCCGTGCTTGCCGCTTCCAGCCGCACACGGATATTGATCACACGGTCGCCCTCCAGTATGTAGGAGGCTGTTTGCCCGAGCATCGCGGTGTTCACAGCCGTCGCGACATCGGCGGCGGTAAACCCAAAGCGTTCGGCGTCAGGATAGCGCACTCGCAGGCTCAAGGAGGGGCCCGTCATCACCAAGCCATCGAACGTATCGACGACTCCTGTGATCTTTTTGAGTTGCGCTTCCAACTCCGGGGCTTTGTGTTGTAAAAACGCAGCATCGGGAGAAAACACTTTGACTTCAATGGGCCTGGGTGACCACGTCAGGTCGCCGATCAGATCGCTTAAGATGCCAGCGAACTCCCAGTGCGCACCAGGCACAGTGGCGTGCAATTTTCCACGCAGTTCGGCCATCACTTCGTCGGTCGTGCGTTGCCGCGTCGGTTTGAGTTTCACAAGAAAGTCGCCCGTATTTGGCTCGGCAATCGCTAACGCGAGCCGCGCCCCGGTGCGCCGCGAATAGCTTTCGACTTCCGGCGTCGCACGCAGGATCGCCTCAGCTTGCAAGAGCTGGCGGTTGGTTTCCGTCAGACTCGTTCCCCAGGGTGTGTGGTAGTCAATCACAAACCCTCCTTCATCCAGAGACGGGAGGAACTCACTGTCGAGGGAGCGATAGAGACCGATCCCGAAGAGAAGTATGAGGCCACACAGCCCCAGCGTGAGCCAGGAATACTGCAACGCGCGCCGGACAGCCGCTTCATACGCGGATAGGAGACGGCGCATCAGAAAGCCGCCCTCATGGATCTGGCTTGTCGCGCTTTTTGGTGCCTCGTGGGCACGCCCTCGGATCAACCACGCCGCCAGCGCTGGTGTGAGGGAAATCGCCAGGACGAGGGAGGTCAGCAGGGCGACCACCATCGTCAGCGCCAGGGCGCGGAAGAAGACCCCGGTCACACCGCCTAAGAAACTCAACGGCAGGAAGACGACGACTGGCGTGAGCGTCGACCCCACTAACGGCGGAAAGATCTCGCTAATGGCGTATTGGACGGCATTGACGTGAGGCATGCCCGTCTGCATCTTGGAGTACATGGCTTCGACAACGACAATCGCATCATCGATGACCAGCCCAATCGCCGCCGCAATGCCGCCCAGGGTCATGAGGTTAAAACTGAGACCGGCCAGCCGCACAGCAATCAGGGTAATGAGTACCGTCACGGGGATCACGACTGTCGCGGTCATCGTGCTCCCCCAGTGTTTGAGGAAGCAATAGAGGATGACCACGGAGAGCAGCAAGCCGAACAAAATGGCTTCCCAGACGCTACGCACCGAGGCGCGCACGAACAGCGATTGATCATAGAAGAAGGTCAGCTTGATGTCGGGCGGCAGATCTCGTGCAAGTGCGTGCAGTTCCCCTTGGAGGCGATCGGCGATGTCGAGATCCGGATGATAATAGAACGCTGCTAGCGTCAGAAGGTCGAGATCCCACGGCCGTAACGGCCACGGCTGCACCTCACGATGCAAGTTCGTCTCCAGAAACTGCTTGAGGTCTACCGGAGCAAGCGTGCGAGATTCAAAGGCGGTGACGGTTTCGGCGGGGCGAAGCGAGTGGGGCTGCACATTCACACAGCCGACGAGGAGACTCAGGACGAGCAAGCGAGCGGAGCGCCCGATCGATTGGTGCATGTACAATCCACATGCAAGTAAGCCAGCGCCAAGACAATAACAAACTGACATCACACTGCCCTCTTCCAATAGAGAAGTTTGCACGCGTAATAACACTACGAGCCCGAGAAAGATCGCACGTCGTTCGGCACCACCGACATGGGGCAGGTACTCCCAGTTGAGAACAAGAAGCACCAAGGGCAGCCAGGCGTGAGCGACCAGTGTTTCGTTCCGCACGATCCGTCTCAAGTCGAAACGGCTCGTCTGCAGTGTCTGCCATAAACCGGAGTACATCAGCAACAGACGATGCGCCGTTTGGTCATATGCCATAGCGTCCCAGCCACAACGTCGGGCGAAAGATTTTTCTTCCGCCAAGAGGATCGCTTTGTACCGGCCAAAACTTTGCCTAAAAACTCGGGTTCCTCTACAAGATGTGGGACTCCCGCATTACACACCCCGCAACCGGCGGTAGTCGTTTTGACTTTTTGGGCAAAGCCATCGGCCAAGGACACCAGGAAACACGAGAACGTACCACCCAAGACCTGTGGGCCATCGGGGCCACCTCATAAAAGATAAGCAGATGATCAACATATAAGAGATTGCAGGAGGAGGCGAACCGGCCCGTGCGGATAAGGATCATTGCTGCGATGCGTCGCTGGCGCCTACGTCCGAGTCGAATAGGCTCAACACCGCCGACCAGCAAGGCCAGTGAGCCTTGCCCTCCCAACACTATCCCAACATTGTCCCTCCCTTACTGGCGTAAGTGATATCCTTTCTTCTCCGCTTCTTTTTCCGCCTCTTCTTGCTTCGTGCTTTCGTGTTCGTGGAAGAGCACTTTCCCTGTTCCAGCGTCAATCCCAACCTCTTCGGCGCCATTTTTACCCGCCACGCGCATATCGAAGGAATACACTAAGCAACCGCGTTCGACCTCGAGTTCTCCTTCAGTCACTGTGATGGACGCAGCAGTGTGTAGACTTTCTCGGGCGATCCGTTCTGCATCCGCCTGATGTACAGTGGCGAGTGTGGCCAGGCTCTCTGCCGAGGCGCCACGTTTCGGGTGTACGCTGCACGCTAGACTCGCCTGCTTAGCGAAAACATTCACGGCCAATGAGGGCAACAAGAGAAACCAAGCACAGACAATCGACCTGTGCATGAGAAGCTCCTTTCTTTTTATCTTCATTCATTGTTTTCTTATAAAAGGAGCGCCTTACTCCATCCTTTCTGGAACATTACCATTTTGAAAGGTCATGGAATGAAAGGGGTGTCGCGATCGAAGGGAGACGCATCCCCACACTATCATGCCTTCCCTGGCCTGTCTCAATAGCTCTGGGCTTAGCCGTATTCGACTAAATTTCCGGACGCACCACCAGTGGTCCTTGCCGGACTCACAAACAGTTCAGTTTTGCAGGAGAGTGTTCTAAACCTTTCTGGACAACAGACCTGTCTCACTCATCCCACGGCAGCGGCTGTCGATAATTAAAACCCGCTATGGCACCCGGCGGCGGTTCGTCCGCCTCGCCAAGCTGGCCCCGCGTTAGCACGATCTCATAATACTGCAGATAGTGACGCGCCATATCCAGATGCGTGAATCCGCCCTCCAGGACCCGCGTGCGACAAGTCTGCGGATCAAAGAGAGTTGGGTGGCGGATCGCCTCCACCAAGTCCCGCACGCGCGTGCTCAAGACCCCCACCTCTGCCGTCACAATTTCCGGCAGCGCCCCGTAGGGCGTGCCCACGACATAACACCCGCTAACCAGCGCTTCTGTGATCGCCACGCCGAACGGTTCCGGGTAGCGCACGGGAAAAATCAGGCAACGCGCCCGCGCTAAGAGCTCGCGCTTTGCCCACCCTCCGACCATGCCGTGATACCGCACGCCGCGGATTGTCGGCAGCAGCCGTTGGAGGTTGCACGGCCACGTCCGCGACCCCATTACGTGCAACTTGATCCCCGCCGCCCGTGCGACCTGGATAGCGCCAGCTAGATTTTTCGTGCGCGTGCGGGCAATCGCCAGGAACACAGCGTACTCAGCTCTCGCTGGGCAGTACTCATACTCCGCCGGATCAATCCCATTATAGACAAAGTGCCGAGATCCGTGGAGCGCGGCATGTCGGCGCGAGACAAACACGGTGTTCGCGGGGAATTGGGCCCCCGGCTGCCCGTTGCTGCCCATGGTGACCAGGAAGGGCTTGGGCAACGACACCACAGGCGGGCGCCACAGATGAAGGAGGTCACACGAGCGGGGCACAAGCTGGGTCCAGCCAGCTTCCGTTGCGTATGCCCCGGTCAAGGGCCGCAGTTCGGCGCCAGGGATCTCGCTCCCCGGCCGCGCAAGCAGCGTGACCTGATGGCCGAGGTGCAGGAGTGCCTTGCCCAACCAGTAAATCACCCGCTCCGTACCGCCGTAGAGCCGAGGGGGAATGGCAATGTGACAGTCGTGATAAAAGGTGATGTGCATAAGCTATCGACCCGTTTAGAGAGAACACCGCCCGTCAAGCGGTGCTTTGTAGGCCGATTGATCGGCGTCCGGATTCAGGCACGTTGTCTGCAATTCACTCTGTGGAGCCTCGTTATTCCTCTTTGTCCGTTTTTGCGTCCTTTCCCAGGAGATAACCGGCAATCGCACCAAACAGCCTTACGTTCGGGGTGAGCTGTTTATTACTGTACCCCATACCAAGCAGCAAGGCCGAGAAGTACAGCATTTTTTGTTGGCCTCACCTATGGCAATGGTCGTAGCGGTCAACGTAAGGGTGACACGCACATCCATGCCTCCGTCACGATTGTAGCAAAGGACCTTGATAGCTGCCCCGGCTCCCAAGGTCAAATGAGAGCTAGGCTCGTCCATTCGCTGGAGCAGTTAGTCAAAAGCACAACTCCTCATCACGAATCACGTCGCTCCAGATGGGTCACCTCTTGAACGCCAGCACCAGAACGCCTGCCCCGATCAGGAGAATGCCCGCCCACTCGCGCACTGACGGACGCTCATCAAGAAAGAGCACAGCGAACACCGCCACCAACACCAGGCTCAGTTTGTCTATGGGGGCCACCTTTGACGCGTCGCCGAGCTTCAAGGCGCGGAAGTAACAGACCCAGGAGGCCCCGGTCGCCAACCCGGACAGCAGCAGAAAAAGCAAAGTGCGCGCGGAAAGTGCAAAGGGGTTCGTCCATTTGCCCGCTCCATATACGAACCCGGCCAGCACGGCGACGATGACCACCGTGCGCACCAGCGTCGCGAGATCCGAATCCACCCCTTCCAGCCCGACTTTCGCAAAAACAGCTGTGAGGGCCGCGAAGACGGCGGACAACAGCGCCCAGAAGAACCAAGTTGATGCCGTTCCCATGGGGCAGAGCACTTAACGGTAAGGATGTAATCCGCTCTGTGACTGCAGGCAACACGTGGCGTACTGCAGCCTCTGGCGAACATTGCTCAGCTGATGCATATCTATGACCCAAGTCGCAGCAGACACCTTCGAGTCCTTTTCTACAGTTGTCTTTGAAGTCAATAGGCTTGTTTTGCCGCTCGTTGGGGAAAGACGACAATGCACACCACAATAAAGACTAGCAGCACCGCCGATGCAGTATAGCGGCTCAGCGCTAGCCCCCCGGCATCACGAGGCTTATCGAGAAAATCGCCGACCACCGCGCCCAGCGGTCGGGTGAGAATGAAGGCTGCCCAAAATAATAACGTGCGTGAGATCGCAGTCCAGTAATACGCAGCACTCACGAGGGCCAGCAGCGTGCTAAATACGATTGCCCCTCCACTATACCCCAGGCCTGCTGAATCTGCGGTCCAATCCCCCAGCGCTGTCCCCAGCGTTTGAGAGAACATGATCGTCACCCAGTAGAACATCTCCGCCTTCGGCGAAGTGATGGTAGTGACAGCTACTGACCCGAGCGACCGATACCACAAGAACAGGGACCCGAAACGTAGGGTCAACAGCAGGAGGGTGCCGCCCGCATAGCCACTCCCCAGCCAGTGGTCGGCAAAGTCCGCCAAGGTGGTCCCGACCGTCGTCGTGGCGATAATGGTGGTCCAGTACAACAGCGGGTGAAAGTGCCGCGCGGTAATCTGCGCACTGACCATCACGGCAAACAGCACCGCAAAAATGCCTGTGCTGACGAGGTAGCCGAGATTCATGGACATTGACACGGCATCGCCCCCGGTTTCCCCGAGCGTTGTGGCCGCCACCTTCATGATCCAGAAGAGCAGTGTGACTTCTGGGACCTTACTCTGACTTGCTTCATGTTGGGTGTTCATAGCTCCTCGTTCTTTGAGGGTGTTCTATGGGCAGGCGCTTCCTCCTCTTGCAAGCTAGAGGAGTGAGCTTACTAAAACCTTGCCGGTGCATTACAGAATGGAAAGGTTATTTTTGAGTTCGGGTGAAAAAGTAAACCATGTTGGTTCTGGTGCAGGAAGTCCTAGGGGCTCCTAAACAGGACTGACCTCTCGCGGCGGTGTGGAGTCTCCTTACGAGCGTGACTGACTCCATCGTCGAAGCCAGAGAATACTTCGGTACGTGAGCAAGGTGAGAAGCAACAGCAAGAGGATGAACGGCAACCCTGTTGTCCATGCTACCACAGCACCCCATGTCCATTGTTCCCACACGAGCAAGACCATGGCGGCGAACCACCAGGTACAGACGACGCCTCTTTCTTTCCTCAATGCCCGGGACCAGGAAAACGCACCATGCCTGAGGGATTGCGACAGGCCACGAAGAGTCGGCACGAAGCGATTCACGGTCTGCACGTAGGCTGTGTATGCCGGGCCGAATTGCCGGCGGAGAAATTCTTCCTCGGCCAGCACAATGGCCCAATACACGCCGACAAATCCGGGCAGGACGAGGAAATACCACCAGCGACAGTTGGCAATCACCACCAAGCCGGTCACGATCAGCAGATTGCCGAGATAGAGTGGATTGCGGGTGTGAGCGAAGATGCCGGTGCGGATGAGAAGATGCGCGGCAATATGTTTCCGATGGCCCCCACGGCGAATATTGTCAACACTCCCAACCGCCAGGAGCCGACATCCTTGCCCGAGTATTATGACAGCAAGACCAACACGATCGAGCCAATAATCCAGCCGAGTGCTGTTGAACGGCAACTCCGGCGTCGTCGTCACCACGAGCAGGACAAAAACACTGGGAAAGAAATAATCCCGATACCCAAACAAGAAACGTCCAAGCCGGATGAGAACAAAACGCCATCCGCTTTGCGGCACTGCACCAGGTTCCACAGGGGCCACAGCGATAGGGGTATGAACGGAAGGAGGTGGAGTGTTGTCATGCACAGATCTCTCCAGCGGCATATGTTCTAGAGGGAACTCTACACTCCCGGTCGCCTCCATGCGGCGACACGGGTCTTTATGTCCCTCTCTCCATCAGTAGTAGATAGCAGCAACATGAGCACAACCTTTCGCGAGCATTACAGTTGTGAAAGGTTGAGGAAAAGAGCCGTGAGGGTTAGGAAGACAGAAGAGCAACCAGAGGAAGAGAGAGCGTAAACGTGGAGCCGCTTCCAGGCGTACTCTGCACCTGGACTGAGCCGTGATGGGCGTGCACAATTGCCTTGACCACACTTAACCCTAATCCTAAGCCGCGCTGAGAGCGGCTTTTATCGCCCCGATAGAGTCGGTCCCAAATATGAGGGAGATCCTCTGGCGGAATGCCCACCCCGGTGTCCGTGATGATGAGAAGAAAATGCTGACCATCTCGCGCTGCCGTAATCGTGACCCGTCCACCGGTAGAGGTATACTTAAGAGCGTTATCAAGGAGATTGGTGAGGACTTGCAGCATCCGATTCCGGTCAGCACAGAAGCCTACCTCCGAAGAAACAGAGGTGATGAGCTGAATCGCTTTCTCCTCGGCCACGTCATGATAGAGGTCGACTGCTTGGGTAATCAGGTCATCGGCGCTCACTGGCTCTTTCGCTAATTTCATCGCGCCATGTTCGGCCTCGGAAATATCCATGAGCGTAGTGAGCATGGTGAGAATCCGGTCGGACTCTTCAATACAGTTCACCAGGGCCTCACGGAGGCCAGTTTCTGACGTCTCTGTTTGCAGCACCATCTCTGCCATCCCGCGTAAACGCGTCATTGGCGTTCGCAGGTCATGAGAGACATTATCCAAGGTACTTTGCATGCCACTGATGAGCAGACTGATTCTTTCGAGCATCGAATTAAAGAGGCGACTTAATTCGGCCAGCTCATCTTCCGTGCTTGGCACCCGAGCGCGTGTGGCGAGTGCACCGGTGGTGATAATAGCGTGCAGGGTGTGCGTGAGACCGCGAAGCGGGTGGAGCGCCCGCCAGGTCAGCACTGTGCCGCCTGCGACACTCACCAGCAGGATGGGACCCATGACCCCGATAAAGATCCCCTGAAACTGCTCAAGCAACTCTTCACGTTCGTGGGTACTTTTTCCCACCTGCAACAGCCGTCCGTCTGGCAGATGGACCGACGCGACCTCTAAGATGTCCTCGTCGCCATTGGTGGTAGGAATCCTGAGGAGCTGTTTCTCGTCTGGGATTGTTTGTGTTTCCAATTGGGTGACAGCAAAGCGTCTCTTCCAGAGGGGGGGACTCTCCAACAACAGGGTGGTGCTCGTGGCGGTCGCGACCCGCACAAGAAGCCGCAATTGTTCGGTCTGTCCCCCTCTCTCCGCTACCTCTGCTGCCACCGCAGTCAGACCGCCACGTTGATACGTACTTCGATACTCCGTAAGTGCTCCCCGCAACTCTTTATAGTCTCGTCGCTGCAAGGAGCGCGCGAGGAGGAGATACGTCACGCCAAAGAGCAGCACCGTGCTGAGACAAAAGAGTCCCGAATACCACAGCGTCAAGCGAAAACTGAGCGTGCCCCGTATCCGTCTAAGCGCTGCGCAGGACATAGCCCACACCCCGGATGGTTTGAATATATTTCTCACTCTGCGCTTTCTCCACTTTACTACGGAGACGACTCACTAAGACATCCACCACATTGGTCTGCGGGTCGAAATGATAGTTCCAGACATGATCAAGAATCATGGTTTTTGAGATCACTCGACCAGCATTTCGCATCAAGTATTCGAGCAACGCAAATTCCCGAGGCTGCAGCTCAAGACGCTCCCCCGCACGCGTCACCTCCCGGGTCAGCAGGTCCAACGTAAGTTCTCCTACCGTCAGGCGGGTCGGTTCGGTCACTCCGCTCGCCCGGCGAATGAGGGCCTGGACGCGCGCCAACAGCTCCGCGAAGGCGAACGGCTTTGTGAGATAGTCATCCCCCCCCGATTGCAGTCCCTTGACGCGGTCATCGACGGACCGTTTGGCGCTGAGAATCAACACCGGGGTATTCACCCGCCGCCGCCGGACTTCTTCAATGAGGCTGAGCCCATCCCGTTGCGGGAGCATCAGATCGATCACCGCCACATCATAGGGTTCCGTCAACGCGAGGGTTAACCCTGCTGCTCCGTCGCCAACCTGATCGACCGCAAACCCCGCTTGCTTCAGTCCCTTGGTGACAAAGGCAGCAATTTTGACATCATCTTCAACCACCAAGACCCGCATCGTTATACTCCGCTGTTCGTTCGTGTTCCATGACGCCGCTACGCCTCAGATCAGTGCGCGAACCTTCACGCCCTTCTCTATCATCACACTTCACTTTCACAAGGAAGCAGCAGACTAACCCTCTTACAAAAATAATTCTTCCTCTAAGCAAACCCTTGAGGCTGCAAAGACGAGAGCAGAGCTGAACGGATTTTTGCAAGGGGTCTACTGAGCTCAGCCTACTCATGTGAGGGGTCCACGTTGGCTTCTGAACTGGGTACGGTACGTCCTCAGACGCAAGCGATCAACGCAAAGAGAACGAAAATTTGCCTGCCTCTGTCCTTTGTGAAACCCATGACTTCTCATTTCGGTCGCACCACCACTGGACGGACTCGTGCTGCTCGTCAATGGGCTTCGATTGCTGTGGGAGGACGCTCTCAGCAGGCTGTTCCATCCGCCAGGCCTCGAGATTGAGGAGCTGAAAGTCATCGTAATCCGCGATCACTCGGCTTTTGGTGAAGCTCGAACTGCTTGCGACACCAATGCCTTGGACCTCACCCGGCTCTGCTCCAAAGAGGGCTTTGTAGTCCGCATACACATTCACCGTTTCCTGACGCCATGTCCCAAGGCCCGCCGCACCTGTTGCCAGCACGATGATCTTGGCCCGCCAGTACAGCGGGTTGCTGACGCGTGCACCAACCGGGAGGGTCGTACTCCACACATACTTGATGATCCGGGGGAAAAGGGTGTTGTCAAACAGAATATAGACGCCGGCAGCAGAGTCGTGAGTTTCCTTCCGCGATTCGTCTCCGTTTGAGGGCAATTGGAGCACGCGCCAGCGCCAGCGCACCACGGGAAAGTCTTGTGGAGAGAAGCGACGGACGAGGCCAATCTGGATGGCTTGTTGATTCGCGTCGGCATGGAGGAATTGATTGTTCCGTTCTGCCATGACGCGATAGATGGTGTGGGCGGCCACAGTGTTCCCTCGCACCTGCCACTGTGGCGGGAAGGAGAAGAGGGGGCTCTCTTCAAACGTTTCCAAGGGCAGGACGTGCGCAGGGGCGGCGGCGAGCGCCGTAGTATTCACGAGTGTGACAACAAAGACACTCAGCAGCCTCCACGTTGTCGCTCTCTGATTCGTTCGGATCCAGCACGAGGGACACGGGATCCAGGTCTGCTTCCAAGACAGAACACGTGACAGACGTTGCCTCATCAGTTTTTCCTTTGCAGGTGAAAAATCCTTAATCTCCTTGTCATACCGTGCGTCCCGAGAGGTCCTCTCTATGCGGCCGAAGCGGAGGAAGCTGCACGGTGTTGCGGGGAAGGCGCAATGCTCTCATCAGTCATGTGCTACCTTACTCCGTGGTGTCACGCCGCGCCTGTGCGAAGGGTCCTCTAGAATCCGAACGACATACCAACGAGGATCGCTTGCGCCTGATCCTCATTTGCTCTCGCCGGTAAGAAATTCGTGACGTTGGCTAAGGTCTTGCCATGGTTGGTCCAGGTGTACTCATACGCCAACGAAAAGCGTACGAGCGGTGTGGGCACATAGGCAAACCCGGCAGTCACGCGATTGATGAATCGACTCTCGGTTTTGAATGCGGTCACCGCTCCATCTTCGAATGTGGCGTCGTGCAGGAGACTAGGGAGCCAGACCTGCTCCCAGCGCAGGGTGGGAATGAATTGCGGATTACTAAAGCCGCGTCCCCACAGGGTGTCGCTGAGGCTCTCGAGCCAAAATGGGTAGCGCGCTTCCAACCAGTAGCCGTGTTTGGTTTGCGAAAGATTAGCAAGCGTAAAATTCACTTCGGTCTCCAAATTCGGACTGAAGTCCTCCGCTACTGCGGAGTTCCCATTCTGGACCACTTTGGCAAAGCTGCGGGCGACGTTTCGGATGCTATTGAACCGTGTGAAAATATATTCTCCTTCGAGATCGATCGGCCCGATATGCGTGAGTCCATCAAACCCTAATGACCACACATTCTCGCCTTTCACATATTGTGGAGTATACCGACCCCAGTAAAACGAGCCGGCCAGCTCATGCCCGATCAACGGACTCCAGGCCAGACGGCCCGTCAGACTTTTCGCCTCCTTCACATCATTGGCAAAGGTCCCGGTGGTCGGCCGCAGGGCCACCTCTGCCTCGAGCTTTCCTCTGGTCGTCTCTTTGCTTTGCATAGCACTCTCAATTTCTGCGTCGAGGCTCACGCCATTAACGACATAGAACTGATACGCCAGCTGGCCCTCTCGTCCAACCGGCGTGTGTCCGACCACTCCAATGCCAAGCTCATCCCAGGCCGCTTCCGACGGAAGCACGGACACTCCCTTATCCACCAACGAGCGACGCGGGAGATTCCAGAGGTTATCGTCGTGCCGGAGATTAAAACGACCGAGCGGCACGAGGACCGCTCCGCCTCGCAGACTCACCCATTCAGTGAGGTCGTACTGGAGCCAGGCTTGCTCGAGGGCAAGTTCGGAGCCGTTCGTTCCTCCTACCACATGTTTCGCCAGTAAGCCGTTAGCGGCTTTGCCGACGCTTTGCTCGAGTTCTAACTTGCGGAACCGTTCAAATTCGAGTTCGCTATAAAAATGGAGCCGTGGAGTAATCTTGGCCTCGGTGGTGAGCACGAAGCGGCGAAAATTAAACGTGCTATGTAGGTCATCAAGCGAGTTATTCTCGTAGCGTAACGGGCCATAGCCACCGATTTTGACCCGCTCCATCAGGCCCAGCAGCCGCTCGGTGTTTTGTTCGTGGACCGTCTGGACCTGCTGAATACTGTCCTCCTGACGCTTCCTCACTTCCTCTGTGTCTTTTTTCTGCTGGTCTTTCAGAGCGTCAATTTCTCGCTGCATTTGCGTTTGCATGTCGAGCATTTGCCGTTGCAAGCGTTCAATCTGCTCCGCCAGTGATTGAGGTGTCCCCTGGGCCAGTGCCTGGCCGGTACACCCCATCAGTAGGACCATTCCCAGTATGCTCTCGCGTCTCATACGCCTCTCCTCTTTGGATTGTTCAGGTTGACATTGAAGGGCTCTGGGTTGCCTACCGCTGGCCGCTGTGTGGTTTCTCCACTTCGTCCTCTCTGCGCTCCTTTCTGACGTGACTGCTGGATCCCGCTCTCGCCGCTCAAATTTCACTTGAAGCTGTATAGTCCTCAAGATGCTCTGTCTGCTGACAGCTTTCTGTCGTGCTCAGCAGACTACACCGACATTTTCTCTCTCTTAAGGAAAACCTCAGCGACGCAGTTCTTGCCGTGTTCTTTTTATGACGTTACACCGCAAAAATAACCGCTACCTTTCTGAAACATTACATGTATGAAAGGTTGTGATGGTGCTCCTTCTTTGAAAATATCTCTTGAATTTGTCAAATTGTTTGATGTTACGGCCAGATAGAGAGACCACGGAATCGCGTGAGGAGTCCTGACAACCGCTTCTTGACGCAGCTTTCTTCAGCTGTGCCCCGAGCCCATCGATCACTTTCACTATGGCCTGTGCGGTCTCGTGTCCCGTTGCTCGGCTCGGTCGATACCCAGGTACTAAGGGGTGCAGCTTCACCGTGCTTTGGCGTAACGCGTGAAAGACCTCGAAGCTTTCCAAAAAGAGTTTGAGAAGTTGTTTGGTGCTGCGTTAAAAAAATGCTTTTGGAGCGGGCTTTACATGAAGGGATTACCTATCTTCCCCGAAAATTTGATGCTTATTGTCACTGGAAGTGTGGCCAAATCCCCTCCCAATATCGTAGCATCAGGCAACTTCGCAGACTCAAGAGATCGGGCTATGGAGGAACCGTGCTGTTTGGAACTTGGGGCCACTGCCTACGTGCGGAAATCCACGGACTTCAACACCTACTTTGGCAGCGTAAAGGCCATCCTGAGAAAGTGGATTGGACGGCAATGCTCCTCATCGCACTCGTCGGCGCCATTCGTTGCGGCGTTTGTTTTGCCCGCTCTCGCCATCACAACGTCAATGTTACGCCTCTGGTTTGCTTCGCTTGGGATTCTTGGGCGAGCTCATTTGTCTAGCGGAGCACGATACCTTATGCAGGGTATATGAGTACCGCAACACCATTGCTCGAGGTGCTCGTCGTCGAGGATAGTGAGGCGGATGCCCGGCTGATGTGTGACACCCTGCAAAAGAATGAGCAGCTCCATCTCCTGCCCGTCCTCGACACTTGTTGTGCGGCGGTGAGCTATCTGCAACGGGAAGGCATGTATGCGAACGCTCCGTGCCCAGATCTTATCCTGCTCGATGGGCATTTGCCTGATGAGGGGAAAACCCTGCTCGCCTATGTGAAAGCCCATCCTGATCTTAAACATATTCGGGTCGTGGTCTTACCTCTGTAGCCCTAAGATGATGCGCGGTGACCAATGGCAGAAGTGCTGCTTCGCATAGAGAAAGAGAAGCGGCAGGAACAATGGAGGAACTGGAAACCACCTCTCTTCGGATGGGTATCTTTGCATCGTAGAGCAGAGAATTATGTATGCTACCCTTTCCGCGAACATTCAAACGGAGACAGCTCCCCGCGGTTCACACATTCCCCTCTCTTGCGGCAGCCTTCAGGAGCGCCCGCACGGCGACCAGCAGCGCGTCGGGGGCAATAGGTTTGCGGAACGTGTACTGTGCCCCAAAGTCTCGCGCCACTGCAAGCACTTCGCCGGCTCCGTACACTCGACTTCCCCCCGACATAGCAATGATCGGCAGAGGGGGAAAGCGGCGGCGCACCCAGCGAATGGTCTCAATCCCGTCCATCTCGGGCAGGAAAATGTCGACCAGCAGGAGATCCGGACACCGGGCAGTCACACACTGCAGACCCTCCTGGCCATCACCAGCGGTCACCACCTCATACCCTTGTTGCTCCAAGAGGCGACAGA
>CAZUFQ010000061.1:0-14077 GCA_964618735.1 uncultured Enterobacteriaceae bacterium | reverse complement strand
CCGTTCGGGGAGCGGATGGACTTGCCCTTCTTTACACAACGCTTGTTCCGCATAGGTGCCGGTGAGCGATCCTGCCGTGTACACGCGGTCTCCAACCTTGGCGCTGGTGACGCCTTCACCAACCGCTGCAATAACGCCAGCGCCGTCAGCGCCGGGCGTGTAAGGCGTAGGCGGCTTCGGGTAGATGCCTGAACGAACGTAGGTTTCAACGGGATTCACACCGGCGGCATGGATGTGGACGACCACTTGCCCTGGGCCAGCTTGCAAATCGGGTACGTCTTCGAGTTTCAGGACTTCTGGCGGACCGAACTCGTACACGCGAATCGCTTTCATGAGATGCTCCTTTGCGTTGCCAGTAATCTGTCGGCGGACAGCTTACGCCGCTGACGGTTCCGACGCTAGCCGCCGCTTCATTTGTTTCCTCACTTTGCCCTTCGACAGGTTTTCTCTGAACGGCTATGGTTGACGAAAAGGACTAACAGACGCCTGAGAGAGTAGAAAGGAGAAACGTATGGATTTCACCGCAATCACGTTGGAGAAAAAGGACCGTATTGGCACCCTCACCTTGAACCGTCCAGAAAAACTGAACGCCTTGAGTTCTGGGCTCATTAATGAATTCGTCGAAGCGATTACTCAAGTTGAAAAAGACTCAGAGATTAAAGTGCTCATCATTCGCGGTGCGGGGCGCGCGTTTTCGACGGGGTATGATTTAGGCGGTGGAGGGCAAAGTGGTGTGGGGAAAGTATTCACCATTGATGACGACAGAAGGGTGCTGCAGCGCTATGTAGAAAATTGGCTGCGCCTGCGCGACCTGCCCAAACCGGTGATCGCCATGGTGCACGGCTATTGTTTGGCGGGCGCTACGCAATTGTGTATTTGCAGCGATATGATTTTTACGGCTGAGAATGCACGCTTCGGTTTTCCGTCCATTCCGGCTGGGGCAGGTTTCGTCAGTGCATTTTGGAACTGGATGGTCGGCCCCCAGCGGACCAAATATCTGGCGTTCCTGCCCGGCAGTCAGATCAGTGGCAAAGAGGCTGAAGCGATGGGATTGGCGACCCGGGCGTTTCCGGCAGAGAAGCTCGAAGAGGAAACCTACAGTTATGCTCGACGCGTCGCCAAAGTGCCCGCACAAAAGTTGCAACTCGAAAAGCTCGCGATCAACCGGGCCATGGACCTGCGGGGGTTCCGCGTTTCCGTCCTGTCCGGCGCCGAGTACGACGCGATCTTCCACTTTGGTCCCGGCAACGACGAGATCAAGAAAGTGCGTGAGGAACGGGGCCTGCGCGGCGCCATTCAGTGGTATGAGGAGCAGTAACGTAAAGGGGCGCGTTGCAACGCGTCCCTGCTGCTGACAAGATAAATTTTTGCTTGTTGCTCCCTCTCTCGTACAAGAGAGAAAGGATTCGGACTATGAGATGGCAAGACCACATCATCATCGATCCTAAGGTGCTAGTAGGGAAACCTATCATCAAAGGAACCCGCATTGCTGTTGAGTTCATTATCGATTTACTTGGTCGAGGGTGGACGCAAGAGCAAATCTTAGCGGAATACGATCATGTGACTCGTGAGGACATTCAGGCTTGTCTAGCCTACGCGAGCGATGCACTGAAATCAGAACGGATCTACTTACTGCCCGAGAATACTACAGATGCGTCTCATCGCGAATGAAAACATGTCGGGTTCAGTAATTCGTACGTTGCGTGAGCGAGGACATGACGTCTTGTCAGTGAAAGAATCCATGCGGGCAGCAAGCGATGAAGCTATACTCGCCCGGGCGCAGTCCGAACAACGTATCGTGTTAACTAATGACAAAGACTTTGGCGCACTGGCATTTCGTTATGGTCTACCGGCAAGTTGTGGCGTTGTGTTGTTTCGTCTTTCTGGAGCCGATCCAGAAAGCGATAATCAACACATGGTCCGAGTGCTGGAAAGTCACATTGATTGGAAAGGGCATTTTGCCGTTGTTGATCACGACCGGATTCGTCTTCGCCTGCTGCCAAATGTAATAATGCAGAACGATTCTGATTAAGATGACTCGGCCACTTGACGCAAGTCCAACCCAACAGCTTTACGAATGCGGTCGTGCGATGCGCCGGGAAAATGATCTTCGAGAATCTGCTTGACGATAGCAATCCTCAGCGTTCGATCTTGCGAGAGGGCGATATGAATGGGCTCTGGAAATCCTCCACGAGCATTCACACGTGGCAGTTTCCCCCGCTTTTGATTTTTTTCACGCGGCCAACCGTGCACTTCTTCATCTCCCGACACTGTCCAAAGGCCATCATTTTGCAAGCGCCAGAAGGGAACCTCAGCAAATAATGTCTACTGCCCTCTTATGTGAGAAATGGCTGAAAACTGCCTCAAACCTTCGCGTTGATCGCAAAGGAAGCATTGCTCCTCACAAGCCTTTATTGCTCCTGGTGCTCGCCGAACTTGCTGAACAGGGTAAGCTCACAGATAAAACTCTTTCTTTAACTGGAGAACTTGTTTTCCGTTTTCTCGCTTACGGGTCAGTTGTGGCTGAGCGGCGATCGCAACGTCTGGATATCCATTTGCCATTGTTCCATATGCAGAGCGACGGTTGTTGGATCCCGCTGGATGAAAACGGCCAACTGACTTTAGAGCGGCGTTGTGTAGCTGCGGCGCGATTGGATGAAACATTCCTGGCTTGCTTGAACGATGCAGACTTCCGAAATCAGATGCGACGTATTTTGATTGCGAAATATTTTGTCGACGCCAGCGAACGTGCAGCGTTGTATCAACTGGTCGGCTTGTCCGTACCGTCCGATTCAATTGTCAAAGAGGATGCCAGACTCTATGAGATCTCCCGCGAACGAGGACGCGAAGCACGTTTTCGTTTGACCGTCGTACCGGCGTATAACTATACCTGCGCGCTCACTCAATATCGCCTTGTGACTGTGGACAGTGGTAGCATTGTAGACGCAGCTCATATCCATCAGTTCGCCGATAGTCGGAACAACCATCCTCGCAATGGAATTGCACTTTGTAAAAATGCCCACTGGATGTTTGACGAAGGGCTGTGGTCGCTGGACGATGACTATCGCGTCCTTGTGGTTGCAAAGCGATTCGATGAATCCGGAACAGAGGCCCTCCTTTTATCCCTCAAAGCAAACAGCCGTATCCTTCTTCCTGCTGACCCGAACTACTGGCCGGATAAGTCTCACTTAGCTTGGCATCGTAAACATCACGGATATGAGTCTGCGTAAAAGCATGTTGCCCTAATAGAGCAAGAAAGTTAGGCTAACCTCTTATGGATCCGTTGGCGTTAATCGAAGCTCACGCGTCTGAATTGCGCTCTCTTGGCGCGCAGCGTATAGGTGTTTTTGGCTCTTTTGCCAAAGGAGAAGCCACAGAAGAGAGCGACGTTGACGTCTACTTGGAGTTTGTAAAAGGCCGCAAGACCTATGATAACTTCTTTGCCATTTATGAATTACTTCAGGGACTTTTTGGTCGACCTATCGACCTTGTCACTGACGGTTCATTGAGTGAACGGAAAGCCCACATCATCCTTCCCACCGTGCGTTATGCAACTCTCAATGCTTTCCTACTTCGGGTAGCGAGTCGCATTGATCACGATCCCGAGAAATACTAAAGAGACAACAACCAATAAAACAGCGACAAGAGTTGCCATGATTAAAGCTCCCGCAAGCCTTGGATTTGCCGCTCAATACGGCGGTGTAAGAGCAGGATTCCCAAAGTAAACGACACAACTGCGAAACCACTTCCGATCTACATTCAGTCCTGAAGTTGCCATGTCTTCCATACTTCTGGACAATATCCTACGGTCGCTTCCTTGCCATTGCGAACGACCGGTGTACGAAAGAGGAGGGGATCTTCTAAAAGCAAATTCTCAACCTTGTTGGCGTCGAGCCAGGCATGAGCTAACCCTTTAGCGACAAACTGAGGGTGAGAGCGATCCAGCAACTGGTCCATCGGGACCTTTGCCGCGACCGAGCGCAGCTCGCCTTTTGAGAGTCCTTTTTCGGTCAAATCCACAAACTGAATACGGATGCCGCGTTCTTTGAAGAATCGCTGTGCTTTTCGTGTGTCCGCACACTTCTTGACACCAAAAATCTGTATGTTCATTATGGTACCTTATAAGCATGGACAAGAAGATGTTTGCGATATAGTGTGTACTGTCGAAAAATGGAAGGAGGTGATCCCCACATGACATGGACAACCCCAGAGGTCGTCGAAGTACGGATGGATGCAGAAGTCAGTTCGTATATTTTCGTTGCAGAGTAAATTGTTTTATTGACCACTTTTTAAGACGGGCTTCTTTCTAAAATAGGGAAAGCCCGTCGTTTTATTTCTAATCCCTTCTCATCTCGATTTACTTCTTCATAGGAGCGCGGCTTGCGCGTTATAGTGTTGGGTTCAGGAGCCGGCGGCGGCTTTCCCCAATGGAACTGTAATTGTTCGAATTGTAAAAGTTTTCGCTCTGGAACTATCCGAGCGACAGCGCGGACACAATCTTCTATTGCTCTCAGCGATGATGGCAATCGTTGGTATCTCCTTAACGCCAGTCCTGATATTCGCCAGCAAATCAATGCTTCACCTTACCTTGCTCCTCGGATAGAGCCGCGGGATACGCCGATTCAAGCGATTTTACTTACGAATGGAGAAATCGATCATATTACTGGTCTTCTGTCGGTGCGAGAATCTCAACCTCTCTGCCTCTATTCGACCGCTCAAGTACAGCAGTGGGTGCTGGAAACAAATTCAGTTTTTCGGGGGCTGTTTCGCACTCCGACCCAAAGTCTGTGGAAAATAGTCAACACGACGGAACGACAGGAGATTGTCGGGATCGACGGCAAGAGCAGCGGGTTATTGTATGAGGCGTTTACCGTTCCAGGTAAGCCGCCAGCATATCTAACGGGTCTAGTAACGGAATGGAGCGAAGCGACCCTCGGGTACAAAATTATTGACGCCGCCAGCGAGCGGTCTCTTGTCTATCTTCCTGCTATCAAGCACATTGACAACGCCGTGATGACTATGCTCGAATGCTGTGACTGTTTCTTCTTTGATGGGACATGTTGGTCCGATGACGAGCTAGTTCGGGTAGGGCTCTCGCAGAAAACTTCGCTGTCGATGGGCCACGCGCCAATTAGCGGACCCGACGGCAGCCTCGTCCAGTTGTCTAGTCTGCAGCACGCGCGAAAAATTTATACCCATCTCAACAACACCAACCCTTTGCTCATTGAGGACTCGCCTGAACAGCGGATTGTCGCAGCGGCCGGCTGGGAAGTGGCGTTTGACGGCATGGAGTTCGAGGTGTGACTTTGGTTAGGGAGAGAAAACATTATGAGTACAGGCGCTAGTCAAAAGTTGTGGAGTCGCGAAGAGTTTGTCCATCGGCTCCGTGCGGTTGGAGAGGAAGGGTACCACGATAAGCACCCGTTCCATGTTCTGATGCATGAGGGAAAACTGACGAAGCGACAACTCCAGGCATGGATTGAGAATCGTTTTTACTACCAGGCCATGATTCCGAAGAAAGACTCGGTGATCATGGCGAAAATGACCAGCCCCGCTGAACGACGCGCATGGATTCAACGGATTATTGATCACGATGGCGTCCCTGGACAGGAGGCTGGGGGGATTCACAAGTGGCTCGTATTAGGGGAGGCTGCCGGTTTGTCTCGGGAAGATGTAGAAAACTTCCGCTTCGTGCTGCCCGCAGTCCGGTTCGCGGTGGATGCGTATCTGACGCTTGTGCAAACGCACTCCTTAGTGGAGGCTGTCGGTTCGTCGCTCACTGAGCTATTCGCGCCAACGCTGATGTCACGGCGATTGCCGGCCTTTGAAGAGCATTACCCATGGGTGCAGAAAGAGGGGCTTGAGTATTTTCGTTCACGGTTAATTCAGGCTCCGCGCGACGTCGAATACGGCCTTGAATATGTCGTGACACACTGCAAAACCCGCGAACAGCAAGAGGGCATTGTGAAGGTGCTCACCGCAAAGTGTCACATTTTGTGGAGTTTACTCGACGCCGTGCATTTTGCGTACGTGACCCCGGGCTTGCCTCCGCCTCTGTGGGGAAAGTGAGAATGTGACCTATGGCTGAACTTCCGGCTGACTATCGACCACGGCTTGCTGCGAAGGCGCGCTTGCGATGGGATAATGTAGAAAAGCGACACATGCTCGTTTTTCCCGAAGCGGCCATGTTGTTGAATGAAAGTGCAACGGCAATCCTAAAGCTGTGCGATGGCGAACGTTTGGTCGAACAGATTGTGGACGCTCTGGTCGAACAATTCACCGGGGCGGATCGGAATGTCATTGCTACGGAAGTGACGGCGTTGCTGACCCGTTTGCAAACGCGCGGCTTACTGGAGACGTAAAGGTTATGGCTGCTCCTCGTCCCTATACTCTCGTTGCCGAGTTAACCTATCGCTGTCCGCTGCGGTGCCCTTACTGCTCGAATCCGATCAATTTACAGTTAATGGAGAAGGAGTTGAGCACTGAGCAATGGCAGCGGGTCTTTTCTGAAGCCGCCGATTTAGGCGTAGTGCAACTGCATCTGTCCGGCGGCGAGCCGGTTGTTCGCAAAGACCTGGCCGCGCTTATTCGGCACGCTCGCCAATGCGACTTGTACACAAATCTGATTACCGGCGGCACCCTGCTTACGGAAGAACGTCTGCAAGAGTTTCGCGATAATGGACTCGATCACGTGCAGTTGAGCATACAAGACACCGATCGCGACACAGCGGAACTCATTGCCGGAGTGCGTTCGTATGACAAGAAGCTAGAGGCGGCGCGTCTCATCAAGAAATTAGGGCTTCCCCTCACGCTCAACGTGGTCGTCCATCGTTACAACATTGAGCATGTGCCGGAACTGATCGCCCTCGGCGCGGAACTCGGCGCGCAACGACTCGAACTCGCCAACAGTCAATACTATGCTTGGGCGCTTGAAAATCGCAACGCGTTATTGCCAACGCAAGCGCAACGGGATGAAGCGGCGCGCATCGCTCGAGAGGCGCGGGAGCGGTATCGGGGCGCGATGGAAATTGTTTTCGTACAGGTAGACTATTTCACTCAGGAACCGAAACCGTGCATGGGAGGCTGGGCGCGCTCGTACATGTGCATTACTCCTACAGGCGAAGTGCTGCCCTGCCATGCCGCCCATATTATTCCCAATCTCCATTTCGATAGTGTACAACAGCAATCGCTCACGACGATTTGGCGAGAATCTCCGGCGCTCAACGCTTTTCGTGGCGACGCCTGGATGCAGGAGCCTTGCCGCAGTTGTCCACAAAAGGGAAAAGATTTTGCCGGCTGCCGCTGTCAGGCGTTTTTGCTGACCGGGGATGCCGCAGCAACTGATCCTGTCTGTCATCTGTCTCCCCATCACGACATTGTCTTGGATGCGGTCGCTGCCGCGGAGCGGGGGGAGGCCCCTCTTGTGTACCGTGATCAAAAGAATAGCGAACGGTTGTTGGCTCGTTTATGAGCAAGCCTACAGAATCAGTAACGGCGAAGCCGACGAGTCCAGCTGGCCCACGGGGTCGGCAGAAGGGGAAAAAGGGCGTGGATTCCTCCATCGGGGTTATGGGCGGCTTGACGCTGGTAATGATCTTCTGGGCCTATATGAAAAGTCCGGACTTGCCGCTTCGCGGGTTTCAGACCACCTGGGGACTCTTGCAAGATGTGTGGTTGCCATTGCTGTTGGGATTTTGTCTAGCGGGCTTCTTCGATGTACTGGTCTCCAGAGAGCTCCTGGTCAAATGGATGGGCGAGCAGTCTGGTTGGAAGGGTATCCTGATCGGCTGGTTGATCGGGCTCGCCATGCCAGGTGGACCCTACGTCGTGTTTCCCATCGCGGCTTCGCTTCTCAACCAGGGCGTTGGTGTTGGTCCATTAGTGACCTTTATTACCGCCAAATCACTCTTGTCTCCAACTCGTCTCTTCTCGTGGGAAGCCCCATTCCTCGGCTGGCCCTTCGCCGCTGCCCGAGCGATTCCTAGCCTACTGCTTCCTCCGGTGGTCGGCATCATCGGCCAGCGACTTTTCACTTTTTTCAACCGTTAGTAATAGCGGCGAGAGCAAGCAAGCTGCTTCCTGTTTGAATCGCGACCAATTTTTTCAACGGAAGAATCTGGAGCGTGCTCTCGGCGCTGATTTGCTCCATGCGCTCGGCAATATGCACTCGCATCTCTTCGGCTCTACTCTCCTCGCCCATCTCTTTGGCCAATCGATACAGTTCTCCCAAATAAAGCAAGCAATGAAAACTTCGGCACACGCTGGCGTCAAAGGCTTGAGCGCGAGTGGCTTCCTGCGTATAGGCCGGAGCCTCAAGAGATTTTCTCTGGGCAACCAGCCGTTTAGGAGTCCTGCGCAGGTACTCGGCCACTGAGCGAAAGAGCCGGTTGTGGGGTAAGGCGTCGTGCAGGGCGAGAAAGTGTCTTTCCAGCACTCGCACGGTTTCTTCCGTACGGTCCATGCCTTTGGCCATTGCCTCTCGCCGGGAGATTCCTGCAAGTGTGGTGTCTTCGAGGACAGGGTCGGTGTAGTACGGCAGTTCACAGATGAGCGAAAGGGCCTGGGGCGCTAACCTTTTAAGATAGTCATCCGAACTTGTTCCGGTAGAAAAATAAGGGGCTGGATCTTCACCGAGATTCTTTTCCAGAAAATCATACCCCTCTTGCGCGCCAAAGAGCGGATAGATGGCGCGGTCCCACGGCTGAATGTACGGCACTTCCGGTTCGCCGCTATGGAGGGGAAGCGCATAATCGGCGACGAGTTGGTGGAGTTGTGGGAACAGCTCAGGGAGATAGCGAGAAACATAGAAGTACACGCCGCAAAAACTGGCGTTATGTAAACTGGAAAGGAAGGTCAGACGGCGCTGCTCCATAATCTGCATCACTACCTGTGTTTCCGCTGGAGGCGTGGTGAAATGCAGCGTCTTGTAGTGAATGGGAAAGCCCCATTCCACCTGTTCATCCTGTGGGGGACGATAATAATTCAGCGCATATTTTAGTGGAGAAAAAGCGCCCTTGAACCAGCCCTCGTTAAGCGCCAAGCCGTCGGGATCCGATACTTTGACAATCAGAAAGGTGCAGTCTAACTGCTCTCGCAAGTCCGATCGTTCACAGAGCAATCGGCTCAAGAACTCCAGGGTGAGCGTCCCAATAGGTTCATTAGGGTGAGGTGCGCCCAGAAAAAGCGCCGTATGTTTTCCATGACCGATCGTGAGCAGTTCGATCGGTCGCCCTTCGGTGGAAGCGCCGACAACTTGCAAGCGCGCCGCCTGTGGAAACTCTTCCGCCAACCGCACGGAACTCTGGTGTAATTCTTCGAGCGTGAGAAATTCTTGATACGCAGGAATCGTCTGGAGAATGCTATTGAGGTCCATTACCTCTTCTCCCCTGGCTGTTACGTTCAGCGCTCGACCCACCCAATCACACTGAGTTGCCGGCCAGCTCCAGCGCCGTCCCTGCGATACGACGCGAAGGAAGGATCACAAAAAGTGCAAGGCCCGACGAAAGCGACATGAGATTGGCAAACGCCGGCTTCTGTGAGCTGCGTGAGGTTCACTTCTCGCAAATCGAGGAACCCCTTACCCCCCACCGGTCGCCACGCCGCTGGATTTTGGATACGCCACCGTTCAATAATTGCTTCTCCAACTTCTGGCCCGACTTCGTAACAACAACTGCCGATAGATGGCCCCAACGCCACTTGCAACGTCTGTAGGTCAACATCCCAATAAGCAATAAGTAATTCTAAAGCTCGCCGGACAATACCTTTCAGTGTCCCCCGCCACCCCGCGTGCAGAGCTGCGACAATCTCTTTCTGTGGATCGACCATCAGTATTGGAACACAATCCGCTGTGGCAATGCCCAGGAGAACACCACCATCGAAGGAAATCAGGCCATCAGCCGCCGGTCGTTCGTCCGTTAACGGCGTCGACCTGTTAATAATGACAATTTCATCTCCATGAATTTGTCGCAGGGTATAAAGTCGCAGTTCAAGCGCCCCGAGTTGAGACCGCATTGCATCACGGTCTGTGATCCTCTTGGAGAACCCATGCACGAGGCGTGGAACGTGTCCCCAGCCTTCGGCGTGAAGCCAGAGGGACTCATCCGGGAACAAAGCGCTCATTGCTGCTCCGTGCTGGCCGTACTATCTTGGTCCATCAAAATTTCTTTTATCAAACCGGATGTGAGCAAGACGACGGTCTCGACTTGCTCGGTTTGCGGAAACATGTCGAACGATTGCAGACGCCGAACCTGATACCCCGCTTGAGCGAAACGATCGAGATCGCGGGCGAGCGTCACCGGCTCACACGAGACGTAGATGAGCTTAGGCGCTTTTACGGCAAGCACGGCGGCGAACGCCTCTGGACTGAGGCCCTTACGAGGCGGGTTCATGACGACGAGACTAATTTGCGCCAGATTAGCTGTCGTTTCTTTGAGTTTTTCCGCCGCATCGCCGGCAAAAAACCTGGTGTTATTGTATCCATTCCGACGCGCATTCTCTTTCGCGACATTGATGCTTCCGAGGTTGTCGTCAATGCCGATGACGAGTTTTGCCCGACCAGCAAGATGCAGGGCAATAGGCCCAACGCCGCAGTACAGATCCAGAGCGATTTCATCACCTTGCAAGTCGGCCCAGCGCAAGACGAGTTCGTATAGTCGCAAAGCAACGGGTGGATTCGCTTGTGCGAATGCGCTCACGGGAATGCTCAAGCGTAACGGGCCAAACTTCTCAATCAGCGAATCCCTTCCTCGCAAGGGATAAAATCGATCGCCCCAAATGACGTTGCCAGGTTTGTCATGAATGTTCTGCACGACGCCGCTCACAAAAGGAAAGCGTCGTTCGAGTTCCTGGACCAATTCGCGGGCCTGGGGAAAATGCATATGCCGGGTGACCAGCGTGAGTAGCACTTGATGCGACCACACGCTATAGCGAATATCAAGATAGCGCAGCTGACCCGTATCGCGTTCTTCGTCATACGGATCGATATTTAGGTGCTCAATCGCTTCGAGCAGAAACCGCACGATGCTGTTGACCCGGGGAGGATGGACGGGGCAGGCTGAGGCGTCGGTCACTTGATGAGTGTCCGGAATGTACAACCCGATAACCGGCTTGCCGCTCACTCGTCGGACGACGAGTTTGACCCGAGTGCGATACCCAAACTGATGAGGCGAAGGAACAAGCGGCGGAATGTCGATCGCTTGGAGTGAGGAATAACTGGCCAAGGCTTCAACCACGCGCGCTCGTTTTTTCTCCAATTGCTGCAGATATGGGTACTGGGTGAACGGGCATCCGTAACACGCCGGGAAATGCGGACACGGATGGCGTCGCTCTTGAGCAACAGGCCTGCGCTGTTCGCGAAATGCAAAAGGGGGTTTCTGACCGCGAAAGGACGCGGCGGCGCCTTTTACGCGATCAAGGTTATTTTGTGAAGCAAGACCCGGTTTTGCAGACCGTTTTCGCTTCGGCGATTGTTCGTAGGGGAATTTTTTAAAGTCAGCCACACTAAAGGCACTCTATAAGGCCCTCAGTGTGGCGTCAACGAGAGGAAAAGTTTTCCAGCATCGTCACTATTGGGTAGTGACGGTTGCCGCTCTTACAGCGCCATTTGAATCCTCGACAAAAATTGAGAAAACTCCAGAAGAATTAGCCGTGTAGGTAAAGGAATCGCCAGAATTGGTGACAACATTTTTATCCACCACGCCTCCGTATGGAAAAATGTGATATGGCGGCGTGCCACCGGTGAGAAAGAAAGTAAACGAACTTCCAAGACCGAGGGTCACCTCAGTGGGAACCAGCGTCAAGTCGCTTGGTATATCTTTTGTAAACTCGAAAGTATAACGTGTTTCGTTGGTGACGATATGGTCGCCAGTGTCCGTTCGTCCCTTGGCTTTAATGTGTATGATCATCACGAAGGGGAGCTTAGGCAACGAGTCTAGATTTTGTCGCAGGAAGGCAATGAGATGAGCAGGGACCAGTTGCCCGGTCAGTTGTCCGATAAAGACGTTGACTTGCCCGCTCGGGTTTTGGTTTGTGCCTGGATCGGCGTTCGATGGATTGATGCGAATGCCGGTAGGCTCCGAGTTCGACGGAATCTTGATCTTTGCCCCTGGAATCTCGTATTCAAAATCAATGCTGTCTACAACAATGGCTTGATTCACTAAGTCGTTTTCCAGCCAGATGTATCCCTGACAGATAAAGAACACATCTGAGACGTTATTCGGATAGCCAAAGTTTAGTCTTGGGTCGTTTAAAGGCAAGGAGACGCCTTGATCAGCAATTGCCTTCGAGGTGGTAGGCACCGTGCATTTTGATTGGCTTTGGTCTCCGCTAAACAGACCGACTGCACGGAAAACGATACCTTGGTCATTGTTATGCCCATTACTTCCACATCCCACCATCCCAATCAGCCCTACAAAGAGGGCAAAGCTCATGATTCGCCGAACCGTTCCCACCCCACTCCTCCTTCCACGTCAACCGGAACGCCTAGCGTCTCCACACTCAGGGCGACGTTATGCTGAACCTCAAAAATAACTTCCGATTTCCTCCGTTGTGAGATAATCGAAGCGTGTCTTCCCTAACTCTTCGATACAAACAAATTTAATCTTTCCTCCGGCTGTTTTTTTATCGCTTGCCATTCCTCGCAGCAGTGGTTCACCCTTCAGATCTTTGGGGATTGCAACTGGAAGTCCTGCTTTTTTGAGCAAGCGGCAAATTTGATCGCTGACCTTCGCGTCGCAGAAACTGCGCTTTTGTGACAAATGCGCGGCGAAGGCCATGCCGATCGCCACAGCTTCGCCATGAAGAAATTGTTTATAGTTTGTAGCAGTTTCGATCGCATGTCCCAGTGTATGGCCGAAATTCAGAATGGCTCGATAATCTCCTTCTGTTTCGTCTTCCTCAACCACCAGCCCTTTGAGTTGACAACATGATTTTATGACGTCAATCAGTAAATATTGATCAAGCCGCAAAATCGCGGAAAGATACGTCTCAAGGAGAGAGAACAGTTCCGGACTGAGAATCACCCCATACTTAATCACTTCAGCCATGCCAGAGAGAAATTCACGTCGCGGTAGAGTTTTCAGTGTGTCGACGTCGATGACGACCAAACGAGGCTGATAGAATGCGCCAATCATATTTTTCCCAGAAGAATGATTGACTGCAGTTTTTCCGCCGACACTAGAGTCGACCTGGGCAACTAACGTCGTAGGCACTTGAATAAGCGGGAGGCCGCGCTGAAGGGTGGCGGCAGCGAAACCTGCCACATCCCCGATAACGCCGCCACCAAGCGCAATGAGCGGCGCGTTGCGCTCAATACGTCCCTCAATGAGCTTATCGTACAAGAATGCGAGCCAGGCCAGATTTTTGTGTTCTTCACCCGCTGGAATCTCGACCACCCATGGGGCAAACCCAGCATGCTCAAGAATGCCAACCACCTTTTCCCGATAGATCTTGCTCACAATGGAATCGGTCACCAGCGCCAAGCGCGGCGTAGTGAATCGATAGTGGTGAAGAAGAGAACCTAACTCTCCGAGCAAACCAGCACCCACAAGAATTTGGTATGAACGGGGTCCGAGGTTAACGGTAACCGTTTCCATCAGGTCCTCAAAGAGGTGAGCAGTCGAGAACAAACCTTTTCGACAACCGCCTCGATATTCAGATTTGAGGTGTCGATTGTCAGATCTGCTTTTGCATACGCGTCCGCACGTGCGGCAAGTAACGTGCGAATCTTCTCTAAAGGATTATCACTTTGGAGGAGCGGTCTGTCCCTATTGCCTTGTACTCGTGACAGAATAATTTCCGGCGTAGCGGTAAGACAAATGACCGTTCCACTCGCTTTGAGCTTCCGCACATTTTCCTCATTCACCAACGCCCCTCCACCAGTAGCAACCACGCTTCCTTCTTCTGTAGAAACCTGGGCGATGGCTTCTTGCTCGAGAGCGCGGAAATAGGATTCACCTCGTTCCATGAAAAGCGCTGCAATCGTTTTGCCAGATTTTTGTTCAACCAACGCATCAGTATCAATAAATTTTCTGCCAAGACGAGCAGCAATATACTTCCCTATTGTACTTTTTCCCGTTCC
>CAZUFQ010000060.1:7456-14116 GCA_964618735.1 uncultured Enterobacteriaceae bacterium | reverse complement strand
CTCCCGGCACGGGCTTCAATTCGTGTTGGAAATTGTGGCGTTGTCATGCAACAATAGAGCGTCGGGAAGCGCCTCAAAAGCTTGATGAAACAGCTGTTCTTGTTCTTGGGCCGCGTCAAACCAATACTCATTACGTTCTGACGGCGTCTCGTTCTCTCCCAAAGACTCGTCTCGTGTTTGCGCTTTTTCCCTGAAAACTGTAGATGCGCTGGTCCCGTTGGGCTTTTTCGCGACGGCGCTTCGTCGCATTGTGAACTGAGCCGAAATCAAGGACAGCGCATGTTTTATAGAACTGACAGTACGAAATGGAGACAGAGAAAGTGTGTGACTGATTCTCATAAGCAAACAAAAGCTTTACGCGAACGTTTTGACTTACTGGGGAAGAGAAAACTCCCCAGGGAAAAATAACAGCAAAAAGAAACAGACAAGAGGAATCTCGTTGTTTGCTCGATGAGCGTTAGCAACACTCGCTAAACCGCCTCTCATGCCATTCCCTGAGTGAACATGTTGTCATAGGTGTCAAACCCTCAGGGTTAGGCTCTCACATGATGCTCGCTTCCAGCTTCAACCTGCCCCTCTTACAAGTGCTGTTTATGAGCACAGCTCCGCCATGACAGGCAACACACAAGGTCTGCGTTTCTCCTGTTGCTGCCCTCTCTCCGACTTTCCGCTCTTTGCATTGCCTACAGGTTTCATTTGTCACCGAGACAGAGCAAGAAGACAGATTCTAAATAGACCTAGAAGAAAACTGAATCGTGCAGTTCTTTCTTCAATCCCTTCGGTCTGGCAATAGAATGCTTTTTATCGGTCTTTCTAAATATGTAGTCTGTTGCTCACAGAAATGGAAGTGACATAAACGAGGCAATTTCTTAGTCAAAAAGAGCTAATTAACTGAGATACTCTTGATAAGGTCGCTCGTCCGAAATAGGTAGGGAGCTTCCCTAGCACCGTGCGCTAAAGCGAAATAGCTTTCTTACTCTTCCTAAAAATTCTTTTTTGTAGACTTTCATTCTACCCTGCTACGGCTACATGGTTTGCGTTGGGAAAGGAAAGTGCGTTATGCTGACTAACAGACAATGAGAAGAGATTAAGTACCCCAGCAAGTCTCACGATGAGAGGAGAATACTGACGCGAAGCTGCGCCCTTCCATGCCGCCAACAGTCGAAGCAAAAAAATGTGCAGTAAGCATCATTATCTGCACCTATAACCGCGTGCACAGTTTATACCGAACGCTCAAAAGTTTGAGCGCTATGTCTGGGCCCGCCCCCTTTGCTTGGGAAATACTCGTCGTTGATAATAATTCTAAAGACGACACCAACAACACGGTCGCCCTCTTTTCGCGGGAAGCTTCTATCGACGTCAGATACGTATTTGAAGAGCGCCAAGGACTCAATTACGCCCGGAATGCTGGAGTGAAACAGGCGAAAGGCGACTTGCTTTTCTTTCTTGACGATGATGTGGAGGTGACCGCGAATTGGCTCACCGAAATGAAAAAGGCTTTCGACACCTACCCTGTCGTTGGGGTAGGTGGGCGCGTCCTCATCAAGCGAGAGCTACAAAAGCCGTGGTGGTGGCATGAAGAATACGATGGCGCGCTCGGGAAATTTGATAATGGAGACAAGATTATTCTTTCGGACGACACTTATTCAAGTATTATCGGCATCGGAGCCAATCTGAGTTTTAAGCGGTCAGTGTTTGAGCAGTATGGCTTCTTTCTCACGAATCTCGACCGACGAAAGCGTAAGCTCCTCATGGGCGGGGACATCGAATTTGCCCAACGCTTAAAAGCTGCTGGGGCGTTAACGATGTATTACCCCGCGGCTCTTGTGTATCATTGTCCAGAAGTGAGCCGCTTTACAAAACTGTATTTGCGCCGATGGTATTTTCGCATAGGGGAATGGGAAGCGCAAAAATCTGCTCTTGCCGGCAATGAAAGCTCTCCCCTGCTTCATGCGCCGAAGTGGCGCTATAGACTGGCTGCGGAACAACTGGTAAAGACCTTTTCCTTCTTCTTGACATGGCAACAACGCAAAGGATTTTATCAAGAACTCCAGTTTCTCTCCTCGCTAGGATATTTCTTTGGAGTCCTCAAAAGTTCCTTGAGAATGCTCTCCTTGCCGGATAAATACTAATTGTATGTCTTCATTGCCTCAGCAATTCGACTTGATTTGGCATCTCGTCCGACGCGATTTTTGTCTGTACTACACAGGTTCTGTCCTGGGCGTTTTCTGGTCTGTCTTACTGCCCCTGATCCAACTGCTCGTCTTCGTCTTTCTCTTTAATCGAGTGGTTCCCTTGGGAATCGATGATTACCCGGCCTTTGTCCTGAGCGCGTTGTTACCGTGGACTTGGTTCAGCAACTCGGTAGGATCTGCTGGCGGTCTCTTCACCAGCAACCGCGACCTGCTGCGGCGTCCGAATTTTGCGCCGGCAACCCTCATCGTCGTCAACACATTTTCTAACCTCTTGACCTACCTGGTGAGTCTGCCCATTCTCCTGGGCGTGCTTGTACTGCACGGTCGCACTCTGACCACGGCCGCGTTAGCCTTCCCCTTGCTCGTGCTTATCCAGAGCGGCCTCAGCATCGGCCTCGGGCTTATGATTGCCACGCTCAACGTCTTTTATCGAGACATCCAACACTTAACCGGAGTGACGCTCCTGCTCCTTTTCTATTTAACGCCTGTTTTTTATCGTCCCCAGCAAGTCGATACACATTACTCACAATTACTCGCACTGAACCCAGTCGCAGTATTGATGCAAGGGTATCGGGAGATTTTCTTTTACCAACGGGTCCCAGAGTGGCACTCGCTCCTTTTCGCGACCGCATGTAGCCTGTTCGTGGGCGGTCTCGGTTATCTAGTGTACTATCGTCAACAGCCGCACGTCATTGACGCCCTCTAGTTCTATGTCCGCAGTACTTACAGTGGAGTCTCTCTCCAAACAATTCTATCTCCAGCGCGGGCGTCCAGCGACTCTGCGCGAACTCTCTACTCGTTGGCTCAGCGGCCGTCATGAGAAACGCCGGCTTTTGTGGGCGCTGCGGGATGTAAGCTTCTCCGTGGAACAAGGAGTGGTGCTGGGTATTATTGGCCATAATGGCGCGGGAAAAAGTACGCTGCTCCGTCTTTTATGCGGGTTGGGAAGACCTACTTCGGGACGCATCCATCGGGTCGGGCTCGTCAGTGGACTACTTGAACTCGGCGGCGGGTTCCATGCCGACCTCACTGGTCGTGATAATATTCTCACTGTTGGTTTGCTTAATGGTCTCACCAAACGACAAGTGGAGGAAGAAGAAGAAAAGATTATCGCTTTCGCTGAATTAGAAGAATTTATCGATCAACCTATCCGCACCTACTCCAGCGGCATGTACTTACGACTCGCCTTCGCCGTTGCGATGCATTTCGATCCCGATGTCCTGATTCTCGACGAAGTGCTGGCGGTCGGCGACATGCGTTTTCAACAAAAGTGTCTCGAACGGTTGGAAGCGTTTCGAGAGGCAGGGAAGACGCTGATTCTGACGTCGCATGATACAACGCAAATCCAGAATTTGTGTGACGAAGTCATCGTCCTTGAAGAAGGCCGCCTGGCGATACAGGATACTCCAGAAAGAGCCATTCAATACTATAATGATCTCATGCGGCAACGAACGGAAAACCGCGCCGCACAACTCCTTGGCGAAACCGAATCACCACCACTCACCATTACAGTAGGACCGGGCAGTCGCCAGGGAACTCAAGAAGCAACAATCTGCGGCGTCTCTTTCTATAACACGCAAGGGCAAGAAACCGAGCACTTGTACAGCGGAGAGAGCCTGACCATAAAACTTGCTTACAGTTTAAAAGAGCCGCTGCCGGACCTCATTTTTACTTTAGGTATTTTCAATGAGATGCACGTGAAGTGCTTCGAGGCCACCATTCCCTCAATTCGCACTGCCTTCGGGGCCCCAGCCCTCAACGGCATGCTGCAGTGTCATTTCCCTGGACTCCCTCTTCTCGCAGGACGGTATTACATCAACGTTGGATTGTACCCTCCCAATTGGGACTACGTGTATGATTATCACTGGCAGATGCATTCTTTGCAGATTGTCGATAGACCTGCAACTTTGTTTCAGGCGTCCGGCGTAGTGGCTCTCTCTCCACAGTGGTCCGTCTTCTGACCGCCTCTCATCATTTCTTCCCCTCTCACGACATAGGGATGGGAAACCTCTCCTCTTTCACAAAGAGGCAGCCCTCACTGGTCAAGCTAGAGGTCTCTTTTCACGAATATGCACGAGAGCTCGCAACAAATGTTTTGGGTTACGAAGACACGCGAACTCTCTCTGACGTAGGAGATAGAGACAAGTTTCCAGATAATACCGAAGGCCCGCCTGCGAAGCCGAATACAGGATCTGCCAAATATGCTGGACAGTCGCCTCCCGCGTAAATCGGCGCTCTGCCGTGGAAAGTTTCAATTCCTCGGCGTGAGTGCTCATTTTCTGAAGCACCATCAGCTGATAACGCTGAGCTTGCCGCATATTGCGCAAATGCGTCAAATTGTTTTCGTGGACGCGTTTACGAGTGACAACGAGCGGATAATACGCAAAAGCTCCAGCTCGGGAGAGACGCAGCCACAGGTCCCGATCCTCAGCGCTTCGCAAATTCTCGTCAAACAGCCCAATTGCTTCCACCGCCTGTTTTGAAAACAGGGTAGCGCTAGGAGCAATATAGCTCCCCCATAACAAGCTCACATAGGCTGATTCTCGAAGAAGGCGGAGACCATCTTCTTGTTCACTATATTGAACATTTTCCAGGCGCGTTCCTCTAAAAGAGCTATGTTTGACAATAGCCCTCGCATCAAAATACAGCACATCACCAAAGCACAGGAGAATACCAGGATGAGTAAGAAACGCTCGCTCAAGTTGTTCCAGATGCAGCGGGGAGAAGATATCGTCAGCATCCAAGAGAGCCACAAGATCTGTTTTTGCATGACGGATTCCAGCATTGCGAGCGGCGGAAACTGCTTGATTATTTCGTTGTTGTAAAAAGCGAAACTCGCCAGAATACTGCCGTTTCCACTTACGCACTTGCTCTGCCGTAGCGTCGTCAGACCCGTCATCGACAACGATAATCTGCTCTGGAAGCCGTGATTGCGCAGCAATGCTGTCAAGCGCATCACAAATATAGGATTGCGCATTGTACGCGGGGAGCACGACAGCGATGGTAGGGGTGCTCATCTTCGCCCCACAAGAGCAGCAAATAAATTCTTCCAGGCGTCTATCCTGGAAGGTTGATAAAGAATCGCCGCCGCCGCGGCCGTAAGGGCGCGGGCGACTTCTCCGCGCACGCGATGATAATAGGCGTTCTGCATGGAAAGGAACGCCAACTTACGCCGAATGAGAATCCGATAAGGGTGAAATTGGGGATCTTGGAGCAGCTGCCGCATCGCAACAATATACCAGTACGCTGGCGGTCCTTCCTTACGAGAAACACTCATAGCGTGCTGTCTGTAGTAAGCAACAACCTGTGGAACGAAAAAGAAATCCGCTTGGCGAGCAAGCCTAATCCATAAGTGATGGTCTTCATAATTCCCAAGGCTTGTTTCGAAACCCTTAACGCTCCTCAACAGAGATTTTTTGACAAGCACCGTGCTGGTCCAGCCAAGGCTCACCTGGAGGAAATCAACTACCGGCCTACAAAACCGGCGCACAGCGCCAGAAGCGTACGCTTGAGAGAGCAACGGATGAGTCAGCGACCGAGTTTGAAAAAATCCTTCGGCGTCAAAAGTTCCATCTTCATACCAGTAAATAAAATCTGCGCCAATCCATTGCGCCTCTGGGTAGCTCTGCACCACCTGCCAACGGACCTGCAACCCTCCAGGAGCCCAAACATCGTCCGCATCAAGAAAAGCAATCCATTCGCCGGACGCCAAGGAAATGCCAAGATTACGCGCAGTAGCGGCTCCTGACCGACCCCGATTGTAAAAGATGCGCACTCGAGGGTCGGCAGTTTCCCAATAGGACAGTGCTTGAAGAGTATCCGAATCAGAACTGTGATCATCAATCACAAGTACTTCCATGTTTTCGACAGAACCTTCTTGTCGCAAAACTGATTGAATAGCAGCGGTGAGATACTGCCCATAATTATGGCAGGGAATTATCACGCTTAACGGACACTCTGTCATATTGTCTTTAGTCGTTTCCTGTTTGCAGTGGAAGAACTTGAACACAGTCCTCTCACGTGTATCTCTCGCCCTCGAGGCATAAAAAAATAATCTCTTTTCGCAGGGAATGAAAACGCCTTCTCCCAACCTTGCGTCTTTTTTTAACCTCCCTCAGACCGCGCCTGTATATCCATGACCTTCTGGAAGTCCGCAATAGCTTTTTCTGTTTCTCCCCTTTGTGAATATAGAGTAGCGCGTTTGTTATAAGCGTCAACGAAATCCGGCTTGAGTCGAATAGCTTGAGTATAATCCGCCAATGCGCGCTCACTACTGCTGTTGGCCTCTGCATACTTTCCGTGATTCCAATCTACCGGACCCTTGGCGAGGTAAACCATAGCGCGATTGTAGTAGGCCTCAGCATAGTCAGACCTCAGCTGAATGGCGTGATCGTAGTCAGCTAATGCCCGTTCGAAGTCCTCCTTTGCCCAGGCGTAGACCCCTGCCCGACCGTAGTAGGCTTCA
>CAZUFQ010000060.1:0-7356 GCA_964618735.1 uncultured Enterobacteriaceae bacterium | reverse complement strand
GCATAGTCGGGTTTCAATTGAATGGCGTGATTATAATCAGCCAGGGCGCGATCGTCGTCTTTCTTTCTCCAAGCATAGACCCCTGCCCGACCGTAGTAGGCTTCAGCATAGTCGGGTTTCAATTGAATGGCGTGATTATAATCAGCCAGGGCGCGATCGTTGTCTTTCTTATTCCAGGCGTAAATACTCGCGCGGCTGTAGTAGGCTTCAGCATAGTTTGGCCTTAACAGGATGGCTTGATTATAATCAGCTAATGCAAGATCAGCATTTTCTTGCCCGTTGTAGTAGCTTGCCCGTGCAAAATAAGCTTCAGCAAAATCTGGCTTGAGTCGTATACTCTGCGTACAATCCGCAATCGCTTGCTCGTACGCTTTCTTCACCCCATAGGCCTCTCCACGGTTTATATAAGCTTCAGAGAAATCAACCGTAAGCTGGACCGACTTCGTATAGTCAGCAATCGCCTCATCAAAATTCCCAAGCGCACGGGACGCGAACCCGCGGAAAAAATAGATGGCGCTCTGAGTCAGCGGTAATCGCTCTCGCGTACTAGCACTCAGAGCGTTATCCAAAAGCATCCTAGCCCCGCCCCAATCTTGCAGCGCGCTCTTCACAAGTCCTGCAGTGAAGAAACCGATCACAGATGTTTCCGAAGTCGGGCTCGTTTCAAAGAAAAAGCTCGTCGGTAGCGCAACCATAAAGGGTGGTCCAGATCTCACAATGCGTGAGTTCTGCGTAGACGCGTTCGGTAGATACTGCAGCAGTTCCACATGGACGTTAAGGACAGACTGTTCTCCCCTCCCTTTTTGGCGGCCCCAAAGCACCATTGCAGCTTGGAGCTGTTCCCCCTCCGCTCGAGCTACTGCTTCACCCTCTGCGAGGGGAAGAGCATGGTCCAGGGCAATGATGTGGACACGGCTCTCCGCATCGAATTGTTGATGCAATAAAGAGATCACATGCTGTGTTACGACAGCTGGCAATCCTGGTTCGTCGAGCCCTGCAACGACCAAGGTCACCTGTTTAGGGGATGTGGCTTGAGGAAGCATTTGACAACTTCCACTCATTATGAAGAAGAAAAAACAAAAAGCTCCTAAGGGACAAAGAAGCAACAAACGGTACACGCATCTAAGCAATCCCATGGTTGGCTTGGCTCCTTACGTAGGATCGCACCTGCTAAGAAAGAGCAGGCCTTTAACTACTACCCATATATCTAGAAGGCAAAAAAACAACTCAAGAATGCCCCTGGTCCTGCAAGTTTAATAGAACAATAAAGCACTTTATAAATGACTATCGCATAGTATCGACATAATCCACAGATCCTCGATTTTCCACACCCAATCCTACATTGTCTCTCAGAGCAGCCCAGTCTTTCCTTTGGGCAGTTTTGTCTGATTCCTGGGGGGAGGTGGCAGTTGATGTAGGAAATTCCTTCTCTGCAACACTCCCTTAGAGGTGGCAGTTGATGTACGAGTTACACTATTACTTTTTTTACAGCTGGAAGGCCATTCAGCACTGAAGCGGCAGAAGAAAGGTCAGGGTGGCGGCAGTCAATGTACGTGTATTCGTTTCATGAGCTTTCTCACTTGGGGTCAAGAAGACTTTTTTTCAGCTTATGTTATGAGCGATATTTTTTCTGAACAAAAACAGCGATTTTTTGATTGTTTAAGGAAAGATAATGAACGAATTTCACGAGAAGCGGCTATCCGATAACAAGGGCAAATCAACTTAAGGTGGCGGCAGTTGATGTACGCAAACTCAGGTTTGTATGCACGAGAGCGGTGGCAGTTGATGTACGTAAACAGCTTCTCCCCACTTCAAGGGGAGGCAGTTAATGTACGCTTGCAAGCGCTTTTCTGAAAGCCTTGCGGTGACTTCTCATTACCGGTGGCAGTTGATGTAAGACCCGGTGGCAGTTGATGTAACCCGGTGGCAGTTGATGTAAAACCCGGTGGCAGTTGATGTAAAACCCGGTGGCAGTTGATGTAAAACCCGGTGGCAGTTGATGTACGGTCAAAAAAAAAAGTGAAGTATTGACAAGTACTTACAAGGTTATGTAGAGTCTCTCTCATTCTTTATCAATATTTATCATTCTCTCTCAATGAAAAAAGCAATTTTTTTTAAATTTTTAGACTCTCCAAGCGGTGGTGGAATGACGGAAAGGCGCGAAATGAGCAAAACTGTTGAAATCAAAAAAACTGCGCGTACAACGCCCCTGCTTCGTCCTTTCCTCGGTGATTACGTCGCGGCAGAACAAAACTTGGAAACGATCGGCTTCTTTTCAGCACGGTACTCACGTCTTCGGTCGGAGGAAAGTTCAAAAGTTGTCGAGCTCTCTGACAATCGGCGCATCGAAATTATACCGGCGACGAAATATGGACTTCCCAATGCTGAAGATCTGGATTTTTACCGCGGCTTCCTCAAAGTATGCGACGAGCGCGCCTCTTACGTGAAAGTAGTTGACGAAGACCGCGTCTTGTACCATCCGCAGCTCCCTATTCCCATAGCCTTTTCGACACGGGAGTTAATCGCCAAATCCGGACGCCGCCGTAGTGGTCGCGAGGTAGTCGCGGTGCGAACGTGGATCGAACGGATGGCTTCAACAACCGTACACGGGGAACTCTTCAATGCTCGAACAAGACGTTATGATGTCAGGCTAGGAGTCGAGCCGGTGTTTCGCCGTTATGTGCATGTTGGCCAGCCTATTAGTGGCGACGAAGAGTTAGCGAGTCAAAATTACGTCTGGCTCGCTGATTGGTTTATTGACAATTATTACTACCTCTACAGCCGACGGCTTGATCTAAAATTTCATCACCGTCTCAGCCACGCCATAGCGAAAACGTTGTATCCAATCCTTGACAACGGCTGGTTTGCCGCCAATGGGAATTATTTCACCAAGCGGTACAGTGATCTGTGCACGTTGCTTGGCATCCGTGCGCACCAGCAATTCTCACGCGTACGCACCCAGCTTGACCCTTCGCACGACGAGTTGGTGAATGAGCAATTTCTTGCAGCGTTTGACTACCCGCTCGATGAAGACGGGCAATGGACAGGCGCGGTGCGCTGGTGGCCTGGGCCCAAGTGGATACAGGATCAACAGGTTCGCGGACAGAAACGGCTGCCCTCGCAGGGCGCGCCCCCGGCGCTTTTTTCTTTTAACGCGGATACTTTGCCAAAAATAGAAATGCAAAGCTCAAAACAGATCGCCTTGCCCCTTGCCCCAGCCGTGAAGCCCCCGGCAAACATGTCGCTTTACCATGACTATGTTGTGCGTTTCTACGAGCGTATGGGACAAGGAAGTCCTAGTCGAGATAAATTGCACTCCGGAGTGGCGCTCGTGCAAAAGTTGATGGAAGACGAACGCTACGCCATCGAGGATCTCGAGGCTGCGCTTGACTGGGTTTCGCGGAATCTACAAACGCGTTTTCGCGGACAAGTACAATCCATTGGCATTCTTCCCCATGTCATGGGCGAAGCGCTGCAATATCGAAATGTACAAGAGCAACAACGCGCAACGACGCAACGACGATTAGAGGCTCAGGCGGAACAGGAGCGCTGGGAACACGAGAGAAAGCAGTGGGAAAAGGTGCTTGCCGCTTTGCCAGAAGCAGAATGGGAGGCCTTGCGTCACGAAGCGGTACAAAGTTTACTGGAGCAAGGGCTACAAAAGCAATTTTTAGTCGATAGCTTAATTCGGCTGGAAATGATCCAGCGCTATAAACAACGGATGCCTCCGGAAACGCAAGGGAGAGTGGAAGCCTTATTCCCAGTCCATAGGAAACGGGCGCGGTCCTGATCGGGAGGAGGCGTCGCAAGAATATCACTTACTGTTATTTTTTATAATACTGTATAATGAGGTCAGCGACGCATGGATACGGACTGTGGAAAAGAGCCTCTGTTGAGCGAACAATATCTACGAGAGTAGCAGCGTAATCAGACCGCGTGACAGGGTAGTCTACGATGTAGATATTTGCCTGCAACGTCGCAAGAGCGACGAACCAAGATTAGCGCCGGCGAGCCGCGCGCGGGATTATATGACCGCGGCGGGAGGCCGAGAACCAATATCGCTGGTCGCCGTCCAGTAGATGGAAGTAGTCCGACAGGCGGTTGCGCTCGAGCCAGCCGACAGCCGCTTCGAGTTCGGCGAGAGTCATTTGCGCACGCGGCTTGCCGAAGTAGTTGCGGAGGATCGCGTTGTAAGCATGATAGCCGCCTGACGGTGGGCGGACGCCTATTGAGAGAGCCTCGTCCTCGATCACCTGGGCGGCCACCATCTGGCCGATACGCTGGCGCAGACGGTGCTCGGCGACAAAGGGCGTCTCGATTACCGCCCCAGGGTCGCGTTGCTCGGCGCCGGGCGCTGCGACGAAGTCAGGTCCCGGAGCCACTTCTTCAAACCTGATGGCGAATGCATTGGACCGTAGCGGCACGATCCCGAAGGGAATCGCTTCCCTGCCCTCGTCACGCCCGAATGGGAGCTCGCCCTGCCGCTGGCGTGGCTTCTCGGCCGCCCTTGTACCCTGCTCAGTCTCGTTCTGGCGGCGGAAGTCGCGGAAGAGCCAATCGTCGGGATGGAAGATCGTGGCCTGCTGCTCGTTATAGGCCCCACCATGCGGATCGACCCGGGTGGCCCGGGCGATGAGCTGCTCGAGCCACGGACGGGAGCGGATGTGGGTGAGCGCAGCGATGTGCGTCACGCTGGGTGCGTCCATCCCCTCGTAAGCCATCGCCACTGTGCAGAGCACAGAGGGCTCCGGCAGGAAGCGGAATGCGGCAATCGTCTCGTGAGCGTTGTGAACGTCGCTCACGGCAAGGGCCACTTGGCTAGCAGCTTGCCCGGGGGAGAACCACCTACGTAGATAGCTCAGGTAGCGCCGCGCCAGTTCCTGATCAGGGGCGACGACTAAGAGCTTGCCCAAGCCTAGCGCGCGCTCGTGAAGCGAAAGGCCCAGCGCTTGGCGACGGCGGCGCCGGAGTTCGCGGCAGGATCGGACAGCTTCGCCGAGTAGGTGCTCGGCGAATTCAGTACGCAGAGCGGTGAACAAAGCCGGCCTCGCAGTGTCGGGGCTGCTACTAAGACGGTGCGGACCACAGACAGACTGCTCGGCGTTCATCCATTCGGCCTCGCCATCGACGGCCCCAAACATACAGGGGAGGATAGCGCGCTCCGCCAGGGCTGCCCGCCGCGAGTAGCCAACGACCGCCCAGCCCGGCGCGTTTAGCGCGATCTCGCGCAGGCGACCCCTATGAGTAAGAAGCCGATAAGGCAGCCAGAGAATGGCGCGGCCGTCCGCCCGCTGCAACGTGCCTGACATCAGGAGGCGGACAACCGAGGTCTCAAGCAAAGGCAACAACGCTCGACTCCAGGCGGCCTCTTCGTCGCCGTTCGGGTCGAGATCGTAGAGCGCGGGCAAGTGGTGGAGCTCGTCGACCACCAGCAACGTTCGACGCCGTTGGAATTCCGCCAAGTGGAGATCCGGCGCCGTCGCCATCGCTTGGTAGGTCGTCACGTAACCGGCGAGGCCGCGGCTCGGGTCCACTTCGTTGGCGGCGGCGCGTACCGAGAGGGAGTGGCTTAAGGTGTTTCGCCAAGCCGCGTCGGCGAAAGCCTCCTCCGCCTGATACTTCAAGGACTCCCGGGGCACGACCCAAACGATCCGGTCAACAACGCCTGCGTTGATCAAACGGCTAGCGGCGATGACTGGGAGGAGACTCTTTCCGCCCCCAGGCGTCACTGCGGCCAGCACGTCACGCACCTCTGTCTCGTTGGCGGCGATGGCCTGCATGATGCGATCAACCAGGCGCTGATGGCTACGCAGCTGTTGACTCATTACATCCCGATGGGGGTTTTATCTGAAGCCCAAGGCTCGCCAATACAGCTTGCTTTTCGCTTTGGTTTCACACGATATCAGGAGTGCGCCCGTAGTCGGACTCGCGATGGCAAGCTCTGCAGATGTCCTCTTTCTTTCGGAATATGCTGCCCCCAAGGTCCAAGACGACGATAGAGTCCCATCACACGTCCGAGAATGCGGGGAGCAGGATAGTCTGCAAGTTCAATGGGTGTATAGGCTGGATTCGCAGCTTCTAACACAAAGTGACGTTCGCCTCTGCGGAGGATCTTGACTGTCGTTTCGTCCCCAAGCAGGGCCACAACGATGTCCCCCGGGTCGGCCGTATCCTGTTGGCGCACGATTACATAATCGCCAGAGAAAATCCCCGCGCCGATCATGCTGTCCCCTTTGACGTGGAGAGCAAAATATGTCCCCTGGTCTGTTCTCAGCGGGCTAAGGGGAAGCGAGCCTTCAAGGTTCTCCACCGCCAAGAGCGGTAGGCCAGCGCTCACGCGCCCCAAGATAGGAATTCCTATCGCCTCAAGTGACCGCCCAGCTAAGAGCTCAATCGCCCGCCGCCGGCCTGGGGAACGACGCAGATACCCCTTACGTTCTAACGCCACTAGGTGATTCTTCGCCGCCTGCAAAGAAGAGGCGCCGAGCGCACTGGCCATCTCCGCGAGCGTAGGAGCATACCCCCGCTCAGTGAGGAAAGTCTCCAGATAGCGCAGTAAGAACTCCTGCCGTGATGAAAGCACAATTCTTGACATAGCCGACATAATAGTGTAGATAAGTACACACGTCAAGCGTTGACGGTAACGCGCAGGCTGGCAGAGCAACACGAGGCAAAGAGCAACGGGAAGTAAATACTTCACGCCTCCAAATTTCTATTTTGCCAGCTTTGCTAGGCTGCTAGCCGACGACGCCTTACCCCTTGGGCGCCAGGAAGTGTGAGGAAAAAATATTAAGAAACTGGGAAAAGAAAAGAGGGGATGCCGCCATCAAAACCACAGACGCCAAGCTAGGCAACGAGGGAGTCGATGGGGCATCCTCACCCAGCAGAGGAGATGCTATGAGAGCAACGGCGACGGTTCTCGCACAAGTAGAAGATCAGAAGTTTCACAAGGCGGTGGAGGGAATACGGAACGGCGTCTATCAGATGACGATCACGCGCCGGACGCAGGAGGAAGTACGAGGCTTTGTGAAGAAGAATGAAGGTAAAGAGTACGGTTGTACGATCACAGAAGCCGGCGCATGGTGTTCCTGCCCGGACGCTCTCTACCGGGGCGGGATCTGCAAGCATCAGACGGCCTTGGCCCTTCATGTGATTCGTCAGCCGCATAGCGCCGTCACAGCGACTGAGCCCGACGCATTGCCCGCCCCAGACCTCACGCTCGCCAAGGTGCGCCGGTCAACCCTCTAACGACATATCCGGGGCTCAAGCCCCGCTTTTCATGACAAGGAGAAGAAAGTGTCAGATGCGTCATACGAACAGGAAACCACGATCGTTTTTAACGAGGGCGAGGACGAT
>CAZUFQ010000059.1:0-14140 GCA_964618735.1 uncultured Enterobacteriaceae bacterium | reverse complement strand
CCATCGCTAATGCTTTGGTAAATCCTTGAATGCCGAAATTCGACGTGCAATACGCCACCGCGTTCTGCAGACCGCGTTTGCCCGCGATCGACGAGATATTAAGAACCACTCCACCCTGCCCTTGCCTGATGATGACGGGCAACACCGCTTTGCTCATGAGGAAACTACCAGTGAGTTTTATTTGCAGCACCTTCTGCCATAACTCTTCGGACAATTCGAGGAGCGGTACGCGATCAGGTCCACGTGCAAAAGCTGAGTTGTTAATAAGAAAATCAATACGGCCAAACTCTTGGAGCGTTGCGGACACCGTCTGTTGCACTTGGCTACTGTTCATTACATCAGCCACAAGCGGTAAACAGCGACGTCCTCGTTCACGCACCTGCTGCGCCGTGCTTTCAATATCACGCCAGCCGACAGCCTTCTCATCAGGAGGATACTTCTCCGGGTCGCGACCCGTACCAGTCACGACAACATCGGCGCCAAGTTCAGCAAGCGCCAAAGCGGCGGCCCGTCCAATGCTGCGTAGCCGCCCCGCACCCGTCACAATCGCGACTTTCCCGTCCAGAACGCCCATGGTTCACCTCATTTCTTTCAATACCCCTGCGCTTCACGCCCTCTTCTTGTGTCGAAAGGGCAGAAGAGGGATTTCCACTCTTTTTAATACACGGCCAGCATTGTGAAGAGACGTTACGCCCCCAGCTCTTCAGCGAATAACTTCTTCACCTTCGCCCAAGAGTCATCTGCAGCATTCTTCTCATAAGTGCCGCGTTGATCACAGAAGAACCCATGATCGGCGTCAGGATAGACAACGACTTCGTTTCGGACATTCTGCCTATTCAGCTCGGCGCGAATCGCGTCAACTTCGGACATGGGGATGAGAGGATCTTTTTCACCGAAGAGACACAAGATTTTCCCTTTGATTTTGCTCGTCCGCCCGATAGTAGAAACGGCGCCGCCGAGACCCTGCTCTTTCGCAATGCCGCCGCCGTAGAAACTCGCCGCCGCCTTGACGTCCGTTTCACAGGCAGTGAGATAGGTCACATGACCGCCGATGCAGAACCCCATGGCGCCGATTCTGTCTCCTTTGACAAAATTCTGACGCTTCAAAAAAGATTGCGCCGAACGTGCATCCGCAACGATTTCATCCGCCTTCAAACCGCCCAAGAGTTTGATCCCTTCGGTGAATCCGGTCTGATCGTAGCCATAGTCGGCGCCAGGACCAGTACGATGGAAAAAATCTGGAGCGAGCGCAACGTACCCTTCCTGCGCTACACGCTCAGTGACGTCGCGAATATGCGAGTTCACACCGAAGATCTCCATAAACACCAAAACGGCGGGACGCGGCGTATTATCAGCCGGACGAGCGAGGTAGCCTCCCATAGTCTTCCCATCGACGCCGATATGTACACGCTCTGTTTTAATTTCCATCGCAAATCCTCCTTACTTATTATCGATCGTAAAAATGCCGCCTTGCGGTTGGGCTAAACTAGGCCCCTTTTTCACACCCACTTTTGCACCCTGTCAAGACAGGACCAAGTATGGTAAAAGACGCTATTATTATTTCACCCCCTAAGGAGGCAAGTATGCCAACGATCAACCGTAACGGCGTCAATACCTATTACGAGACATATGGCAAGGGATTTCCTATCGTTTTCCTTCATCCTTTTTCGACGAACGGCTCTATTTGGACCTTTCAAACGTTCTCGTTCGCTCGCACAAATCAGTGTATCGTCATCGATGAACGGGGCCATGGTCGATCGGATAAGCCTCAACAAGGTTACACTATTAAAGAGATCGCGGCGGACGTTGTCGCCGTGCTCGATGCAGCCCACGTCAATAAAGCAGTGTTTGTCGGCAACTCCATCGGCGGCATGATCACTCTGCAGACCAACCTTGATGCGCCGGATCGCGTCGCCGGTAATGTCATTGTCAGCAGCGGCACCAACCTCGCCGCCGGTATGCCGCCTGAAGCTGCGCAAGCTTTCCAAAAAGATCTCATTGGCGCCTTTAGCGGACTCATCGAAGGCGCAATCTCCGCAAAAACGAAGCGCGAGCAACCCGCACTAGTAGATCTTATCAAATCGTATTTTCTCGTTGATGACAACTTTCCCAAGCATGTCTTTCGCGCCGCGATGGAAGATTCCAATGGCGTGTTCAATTGGAATATTGCCGACCAACTGAAAAACATCAAAAAGCCGACCCTCGTGCTTGCAGGAGAAGAGGACCAAGCTACTCCTGTCGCTGCAAACAAGTTCCTCGCCGACAATATTCCCGGCGCTCAACTCAAAGTCATTAAGGATGTCGGTCATTTCTACGAGATTGAACGGCCCAGCGACTTTAATAACGACTTGCAGCAATTTCTGAAGCAGGTGTCAGCCTAACACGGCACCCGCCCGCTAATACGACGACTCCGCAAAGATCTCCCTGCCAATCTCTCCCGAGCATAGGCGCGATCTCCTTCACCATGCTCGGGATGACGCCCGCCATTTGCGATTTTTACTCTGGCGCTTCTCTTTTGCTTGCCTTGCTGCGACCTAGTCTTTCATCACTCCCTCGTTTATGGTCAAAATGCCCAACCGACGGAGGAAAGTGCATGACTGAAACGTCGTTAGCGACGCTAATGCTAGAACGTGCAGACCGGTATGGCGCAAAGCGGGCATTGCTATATAAGCGGGATAAACAATGGGAAGAGATCTCGTGGCAAACGTTCGGCGAACGCATCATCCGGGCAGCCCAAGGACTCGCCGCTCTTGGCTTTCGCGCCGGGGACCGGTTAGCGATCCTTGCGGAAAACAGACCAGAGTGGCCAATCATTGATCTTGCGTGTCTCTATCTTGGCGGGGTTGACGTGCCGCTGTACCTCACCAGTACACCGAAAGACGCCGCTTATATTCTGAATGATGCTGGAGTAACGGTCGTCGCCGTCTCAGGTCGAGAACAGCTTGCGAAAGTGCTCAAGATTGCCGGGAGTATTCCTACCCTCACCCATCTTCTTTTGCTCGATGACGGCCCCAAAGATGAAACCCGTCTCGGCCAGCTGCCGACGATTGGCTTAGAAGGCTTATACGCGCACGGGGAGCGACAAGGCGGACCGCCCCAGCCTCTTGCCGATCCGGGGCTCGCTACGATTATCTATACATCCGGTACGACCGGCGTCCCTAAAGGCGTTATGTTGACCCACGGCAATATGCTGTCCAACACGCAGGACGCTACTGCAGTGCTGCCAATCACAGAAGATGACATCACCGTCTCTTTTTTGCCGCTGTCGCACGGATTCGAACGCACCGCCGGACTCTATACGATCCTGCGCGCGGGTGCGACTATTGCCTACGGAGGAGGGACAGTTACTCTTACAAAAGATCTTGCAGACATTAAACCTACGGCGCTCTGCTGCGTGCCGCGCGTGCTAGAGTTAGTGTACCGACGGATATCGAGTGAACGTGAACACGCTGGTTTCTTGAAACGCACGTTGCTGAACTGGTCGCTTACGCTTGGAAGAAAGGCGGGAACGTATCGTGTTGCTCAGCAGTCACTCCCTCTAGGCACGAAGCTTCAGTACAGTATCGCCGATCGTCTTGTGTTCAAAAAATTGCGAGCCGCACTTGGGGGCCAAGTGCGATTCTTGGTGTCTGGCGGAGCGCCGCTTAATGCCGAAGTCGCTCGGTTTTTCTATGGCGCTGGGCTCGCAGTCTACGAAGGCTACGGTCTCACGGAAGCCGGGCCAGTGGTGTCTTGCAATCTTCCGGGACGCACCCGCCTCGGCTCAGTCGGTCCGGCTTTGCCCCAAGTCCAAGTCAAAATCATCAACAACGGAGAAATTTGCGTGCGAGGCCCCAACGTGATGCGCGGCTATTATAAGCGGCCAGAAGACACGGCGCTGGCCATCGACGAGGAGGGATGGTTATATACTGGTGACGTGGGTGAAATCGACGCCGAAGGGTTTATCATCATCACAGACCGCAAGAAGGACCTTATCATCACTTCAGAAGGTGAGAATATTGCACCGCAACACATCGAAGGACTTCTCAAACAGGATCCGTTAATCGAGGAAGCCTGCTTGATTGGCGACAAACGTCCATACCTAACCGTTCTCCTCGTTCCTAACCGCGCCTTATTGGAGGCGCTAGCGCGTAAGCATAGCGTTACCGAGGAATGGCCGGCATTGTTGGATCGCAACGAATTCCGCGCCCTCTTCCGCCGTCGCCTGGACGAAGTGAATCGCAGTTTGCCTCTTTATTCTCGAGTGCGGAATTTTGCGCTGTTGGCGGAACCTTTTTCGCAGGAACTCGACGAATTAACGCCGACACTCAAGATCAAACGACGAGTCGTGATGGAAACTCGCCGCGTTCAGATCGACGCCTTGTATCGTCCAGGCAACGCCCGCAGGGAAACCAGCCAGTCCAGCTAGTTGCACACAGGAGACCGGCATGCCCGCAGAAATGCAAATTGCAGATACAGATGACGCTCCGCTCATCAACCAGATAGAGACGGTAGACAATATAGATCTCCTACTCGAAGTGCTGCCAGCGCCGATTAGAACAGCGCTCGTCCATGAAGCCGATTTGCAGAATTTGCTTGAAATTATCCTTGACTTGGGACGCCTAGCGGAAGCTCGCTATGTCGCCAAAACTGTTTACCTGCTTGACACTCCAGTGAACCGGGAAGACGTACAATTCATTGTGGCGCACGTCGGTTCATTCACGCACGATAACCGAGCCGGGATTCAACGGACCTTGCACCGTATTTCAGCGATCCGCAATCGCATAGGCGAGGTCATTGGTCTCACGTGTCGTGTGGGGCGCGCGGTGTTCGGCACAGTTGACATTGTAAAGGATAAACTCACAGAGGACCAGAAGAGCATTTTACTTCTCGGTCCGCCAGGAGTCGGCAAGACAACCCTCTTACGCGAAGCCGCTCGGGTGCTAGCGGATGAACATGGGAAGCGGGTGATTGTCGTGGACACCTCCAATGAAATCGCTGGCGATGGCGATATCCCACACCCGGCGATCGGTCGCGCTCGGCGCATGCAAGTCCCGTCCCCAGACTTTCAGCATAAGGTCATGATCGAGGCAGTGGAAAACCACATGCCCGAAGTCATCGTCGTGGATGAGATCGGCACTGAAGCTGAAGCACACGCCGCACGGACGATTGCCGAACGCGGCGTACGCCTCATTGCTACTGCTCACGGCAGCGCGTTAGAAAACCTCATTCAGAATCCTACGCTTGCTGATTTGATCGGCGGCATTCAATCGGTGACACTCGGAGATGAAGAAGCGCGGCGGCGCGGTACGCAAAAGACCGTACTGGAACGGAAAGCGCCTCCGACTTTTGATGTGTTGATCGAAATTCACAATCGCTACCGTTTTGCCCTTCACCCGGATGTCGCCAAATCAGTGGATGGATTTCTTCGCGGCCGCATGCCCCATCCAGAGCTACGAACACGGCAAGCAGACGGTCATGTCGAGATTCAGCAACCAGAACCGGAATATGAGAGTCCGGCAGCTTCTGGCAGAGAACCGCGTTCGGGACGCCGCAAAGTGCTGCGGATTTTTCCGTATGGCATTAATCGGCATCGACTCGAACAAGCGATTCATGAACTTGAAGCGCCGGCACGAATTATGACTCAAGCTGCGCAAGCGGATCTGATCCTTACCGTCAGAGGCCAAGTCAAACGTCAACCGCGCGAATTGCGCACCCTCGTCGAACAAGGAGTGCAACTCTATACGCTAAGGAGCGACACCTTCGCCCAGATGACAAAATGTCTGCGGGAACTCCTCATAGACGCTTTTCCGGAAGATCAAGCGGCGCTAAGCGAAGCGGAGACAGCCATCAACGAAGTGCAAGAAACACAACAGCCTGTTGAGCTTTCCCCGCAAAAAGCACGTCTGCGGCGGTTGCAGCATGAATTGGTGAAACAGAGCGGACTGCTGTCAAAAAGCGCTGGAGAGGAACCGTTTCGTCGCTTGGTGGTGTATCCAGCGTAATTTACCGCCAAGCGCAGACTACTGGGGCCCGCCCTGCCCGCTGCCTTCTACTGTTATCGACAGCATCGGCGGAGAAAGCGTCGGAACATAGGTCACTTTCAGTTGACGTTCGTCAAACAGTTGAGATTCGAGATGCGGAGTGGTTGCTTTTTCCACCAACGCACGTTCCAATACCTGCTCAATCCATCGCGCGACAGGATCACTTTCCCCGGTAAACACTCCAACGAACGCCACAAGATAAGGGCGCGATTTCGCACTCGCAAACTTTCCAGAGGCGGCGACCGGCAACCACAACACCACCACACTCAGGTTTCCTGGACTACCGGCAGCCTGGACGGTCCCTGCGCTTTCAGGCAAGCGTACCTCTTGCGTCCCTTGCGAGTTTCCGGGACGAGGCGTGAACGTCACTGGGCCGCTGACTTTGCTGAGGCCCGCCTGCAACTCAGAGAGAGTCACATTGAGATAGGACGAGGGATACTGAGCAAAGCAAGAGGCGGGAAAAACCAGCAAGGACAGAAAGAAAAAAATTAAAACTCGGCCATAATAACAACTCAGCAAACCGCCACGAAGATGAAGAGAAAACAGCAGCGTCATTCCCGCAAAAGCGGGCATCCAGGAAGCAGTATTGCAAGCTCGTGCGTGTTCCTGCTCGGCGTGGGTCTTCTGACCCCGCCGAAAGCGCCCTCCGAAGGTCTCCACTTCAGCCTGCAGCGCGGTCTGGCGACCGGCCACAGCGTGAGTACAGCTCACGAATTTATGAGACAGGGCCCTGGAGCGTCTGCCATTACGCTTCACACTCACACGCCGATCACCATCGCTACCGTTGTCGTACCAGAACCGCCAATGTTGAGCGTAGCGATCTTCTTAGCGCCATCAATCTGATACTCGCCAGCTTGGTTGGTGACCTGCTTGAACGCGTCGAATGCTTGACGCACGCCTGTGGCCCCGACTGGGTGGCCGCAACCAATGAGCCCGCCACTGGCGTTAATTGGCAGCTTGCCGCCTAATTCGATCACACCTTCTTCTACTGCCTTCCAGGATTCTCCTGGCTTTGTCAGACCAAAGTGATCAATCGCCATATATTCGGAAGGAGTGAAACAGTCGTGTGTCTCAATACCTTGCACGCCCCACACATCAGCAAGCTCCGCACGGCGGAACGCATCTACAATAGCCTGACGCGTGTGCGGCAGTACATATGGACTATTTTTACTCTCGCTCACTTTGGTGTCAAAACGCATAGGCGCAGTGCGATGACCCCAGCCGAGAATGCGCGGTAACTGTTCGAGCTTGAGCCCCCGTCGCGCCGCATACTGGCGAGCGAACTTTTCAGAAGCGAGGAACACTGACGCCGCACCGTCAGTGACTTGCGAGCAGTCGCGCACTTTCAGACGGCCAGCCACAGGATTGGCATATTTCCCGGAGGTCAAATTTTGCGTCTCGTTGGTAAACCAGCCGCGGGTCTGCGCCTGCGGATTACGACGAGCGTTGGAGAAATTAATCTCAGCGATGCGTACGAGGTGCTCGTCTTTCAGGCCGAAGCGTTTTTCATATTCGTCGCCAAGTCGACCAAAGAGCTTGGGAAAAGGAAATTCGACGCCTTTGGCCTCTTGCTCGTACCAAGCTGCAGTGCCGAGGAAATCGCCACCAGTCGCAGGATCAACTGTCTTCATTTGCTCAACGCCAATCACCAGCGCAGCATCGTAGCGACCAGCTTCGATCTCAGCTGACGCCATCATGATCGACACGCTGCCCGAAGCGCACGCGGCTTCATGGCGCGAGGTAGGGATGCCAGACAATGCGGGATCGATTTCTCCGAGAAATCCGCCCAAGTGGCCCTGCTTGCAATAGAGTTCTGCAGCGAAATTCCCGACATGTGCAACTTCGATTTCCTTGGGATCAAGCCCAGTCGCTGTCAGGCCTCCGCTCACCACTTCTTGCATCATGCCGACGACATCTTTGCCTTCCTTCATCCAATTGCGAGCAAAATCGGTTTGATAACCACCAAGCACATACACCGGTGCAGCCATACTACTTCCTCCTCCCGCACCGGCCGAATCATGGCGCGCGCGGGCACTCGAAATTTTCCGTCGTTCGGAATTGATCTTGTCCTATCGTTTCGCATCGGGAAGGTCAACGCTCAGCAGACGCTGCCTTGATTCTCTTCAACAAGAACGAGATAATGCCGGCTCTATGATCGCCATCATTGATTACGGTATGGGCAACTTGCGCAGCGTACAAAAAGGCTTCGAGAAGATGGGCTACGCAGCGGAAATCACCCGCGACGCTCATCGCATCGAAACTGCCCCAGGGGTGGTGCTGCCGGGAGTGGGCGCGTTCGGCGCTTGCATGGATGGCTTACATGAATGCGGCCTTGTCGATACTGTCTACCGTGTAGTCGCACAAGGAACCCCTCTCCTTGGCGTCTGTGTCGGTATGCAAATTCTCTTCACCGAAAGCATCGAATTCGGGCGCGTGCGTGGGCTCGATATTCTTAAGGGTCGGGTCATTCGCTTCGACCCGACAAAAATCAACGGCGGAAAAATTCCGCACATGGGCTGGAACCAACTTCACATCAAACGTCGCGCACCGCACCTAGAAGATGTTCCTGACGGCGCTTCAGTATATTTTGTCCACTCGTTTTATCCGGCCCCGGACAACCCAGAGATCATTGCCACGACGACGGACTACGGCAGCACGGAGTTCGTCTCTAGCGTCTGGCAGCGCAACGTGTTTGACACCCAATTTCATCCAGAGAAGAGCCAGGACATCGGTCTACGCATTCTGGCGAACTTCGGTCAACTCGTTGCAGCAGCCCGACACCCGACACCCAACACCCAACACCCATTCTGATATGCTTGTCATTCCTGCTATTGACCTCAAAGGCAGTCGATGTGTGCGCCTCTATCAAGGAGATATGGACCGAGCTACAGTGTATTCTGACGATCCCGTAGCAACCGCCCTCAGATGGCAGAGCGAGGGCGCAGAACGTCTCCATGTTGTAGACTTGGACGGCGCGGTCTCCGGCGCTGGCGTCAACACGGCGGCGATTGAGCAAATTTGTGCTGCGCTGACGATTCCAGTCCAAGTAGGCGGCGGCATCCGCACGGTCGCAACAGCAGCGCAGCTTTTTACCTGCGGCGTCAGTCGCATTATTCTCGGAACCGTCGCCTATCGGCAGCCGGAAGTTGTTGCAGAAACGTGTCAACGATTCCCAGGGCGCATTACCGTAGGCATCGATGCACGCGCGGGTAAAGTGGCCGTGCAAGGATGGACCGAAGCGACAGAACTCGACGCGGTCACCCTCGCTCAACAATGTGCGGAGATGGGCGTGAGCGAAATTGTGTATACTGATATTGCTCGGGACGGCACGGAACAAGGCGTCAATGTAGATGCGACGCTAGCCCTAGCACATACCGTAGCGCTCCCCATTATTGCGTCAGGCGGAGTCGCTAGTCTGCGAGACATCGAACGATTAGCACTGTTGTCTCAAGAAGGGATTACTGGCGTAATCGTCGGACGAGCCCTATATACAGGAGCGGTGAACCTGGCGGAAGCAATCGCGCTGGCCAAGGAGCTTGCCTCTTAAACTTCTTGCTTGGGGCGCAAAATGCCTTTTTTTCCTTCGCCTGCCTCAAAGCTCTGATGAATCTGCGCTCTCGATTCGTTCTTGAACTTTCTGAAAATCACGCAAAAGATCAGTAGAAGTGAGAATACCCACCAATCGCTTCTCCGCATCCACTACTGGTAAACAATTGATGCGACGGGTAAGCATTTCTGCGATAGCGACGGATAGGGAGGTCTCGGGTCGGACCGTGACAGGATCGCTTTTCATAACATCCGCCACGACAGACGAATCTCGGTGGGGGTTACGGATCATAAAGCGCAGCAGGTCGCGATCAGAAATCACGCCAGCAAGACGCTGGTTGTCGCTCACGACTAGCAGATGACGAAAGCGATAGCGGGCAACTAAGGCAATCGCCTCTTGAAACGATTGGTCTGGCGCAACCGTCACCACTTCACGGGTCATGACTTCATCGACATGGGTTGGGGCTTCTCCTTTTACAGTAATATCCATCAGCCCCCCAAGTTCAGAGTGTAATGATCTAGTCATAATCTTCCCTTCTAGAAAGTAATCATCGGCAGATTCGCTGAAGAATATATCGGAAAGGAAAATGCCCTTGCTCCACGACCAGATTTTCTCCTCTAGCGTTCCCTAGCTGGGGCGGACTCAGTTTCGCACAATGTCTATGTCCCACTCTTGACACCTCTGTGGAAACACTCAACACTTCCTGACATGCTCAGCAAACGCATTATCCCCTGTCTTGATGTAAAAGATGGCCGCGTCGTCAAAGGTATTAATTTCGTAGACCTCAGAGACGCAGGCGATCCAGTAGAAGTCGCCCAACGGTACGACGCCGAAGGCGCTGACGAACTGACTTTTCTTGACATTACTGCCTCACATGAGCGACGCAAGATCATCCTCAACGTGGTGCGCAAAACGGCGGAAACGGTGTTCATGCCGCTGACTGTCGGCGGCGGAGTACGGGAAATTCAGGACATTCGCGATTTGCTCAATGCTGGGGCGGATAAAGTGTCGATCAACACCGCAGCAGTGAATCGACCTGAGTTTGTGAAAGAGGCGGCTGAGCGATTCGGCGCACAGTGCATCGTCGTAGCCATTGATGCGAAACGCAGGCAACCAGAAACTGGAAACCAGAAACCAGAAACTGCAGCGGGTTGGGAGGTCTACATCCACGGAGGTCGCACCCCAACCGGCATTGACGCCGTCGAGTGGGCGCAACGTATGGAGTCCTTTGGTTCCGGTGAGATCTTATTGACCAGTATGGACTGCGACGGCACGAAAGAAGGCTATGACATTCCCCTCACGCGCGCCATTGCCGACGCGGTAACGATCCCCGTAATCGCGTCGGGCGGCGCGGGCAACCTCCAGCATATTTATGAAGGGTTAACTGCCGGTAGAGCCGACGCCGCCCTCGCAGCCTCTATCTTCCATTATCGCGAGTACACGGTGCGACAATGCAAAGATTTTCTGGAAGAACGGGGCGTGCGAGTGCGATTGTAGAAAAGCAAATTGTCGATCCACGTCTCAGGCGGCGTATGCCCATGCGGAGGACGTTGGGTGAAATTCTACGAGACTGTAGACCAAGTACGCGCTTTACTCCGTGAAAGAAGGCGGGTGTCGTATCGAGCCCTGAAGCGCGAATTTACTCTCGACGACGAGACGCTCGAAGACCTAAAAGCAGAACTGATTGACGCCCAGCAAGTGGCCGCAGATGAAGACGGCAAGGTATTAGTGTGGGTTGGCGGGACAGTTCAACAGGAATCGGAGAATCGGAGAATCGGGGAACCGGAGTCACAATCAAAGTTGCAGGACCGATCCCCGCTCCCTGATCCCCGTTCCCCGGTAAACTACACGCCGCCCCATCTCATCGAACGTATTCGTGCTGAACAAGCAGCGATGGAGGCCCGCAGTGGAACCGACGGCGAACGGAAAATTATCACTGCCCTTTTCGCGGACCTCAAAGGCTCAACTGCACTCATCGAAGGACTTGATCCTGAAGAAGCCCGCGCGATTATTGATCCAGCGTTACAACTCATGATGGACGCTGTGCATCGCTACGATGGCTACGTCGCTCAGGCGTTGGGAGATGGCATCTTTGCCTTGTTCGGAGCTCCGCTTGCCCATGAGGACCATCCTCAGCGAGCACTCTACGCGGCATTACGCATGCAGGAGGAGATGCGCCGCTACAGCGATAACTTGCGGCGCACGGGCAAAGCGCCGCTGCAGATGCGGGTAGGCGTGAATACCGGCGAAGTCGTAGTGCGCTCGATCCGCAAAGACGATCTGCACACCGACTACGTGCCGGTCGGGCATTCGACGAACCTGGCAGCGCGCATGGAACAACTTGCTAATCCGGGGACGATTCTCGTCACCGCTCATACGCACCGTCTGACGGACGGATACTTCGAGTTCAACCCTTTAGGGGAAACACAGATCAAAGGCGTCGAAACACCACTCCAGGTATATGAAGTCCTTGGAGCAGGCCCACTTCGTACTCGGTTGCAAGTAGCGGCGCGACGCGGTCTCACCCGTTTTGTGGGGCGCCGGCATGAATTGGAGCAAATACAGCACGCCCTCGCGCAAGCACGGGCTGGGCGCGGGCAAATTGTAGGAGTGATGGGCGAGCCTGGGCTAGGGAAATCTCGTCTTTTCTATGAATTTGTAGGGGCGCAGCATGCCGCGCTCCTACTCGCGTATGGCTGCCTAGTACTTGAAGCCTATTTAGTCTCGCATGAGAAAGTGTCGCCGTATCTACCGCTGATTGAATTGCTCAAGTCGTATTTTCAAATTCAGCTTCAGGATGATGAGCGCAGTCGGCGGCAGAAAATCATTGGACGAGTACTGGAGCTGGATCGTAGTTTGGCGGACACTTTACCGTATCTCTTTGCGTTGCTGGGTATTGAGGAACAACCTTCTCCTCTCCGGCAGATGGACCCGCAGATTCGGCGCAGACGAACATTTGACGCTATCAAGAAACTCTTTCTGCGGGAGAGCCTGAATCAACCGCTGATCTTGATCTTTGAAGATCTGCATTGGATTGATCATGAAACGCAAGGTTTCCTTGAGAGCCTAAGTGAGAGTATGGTCAGCGCCCGCATTCTTTTGCTGATCAATTACCGCCCCGAATACCGACCGGAGTGGGGCAGCAAGACATACTACACGCAACTACGGTTGGCGCCGTTGGGAAGAGCAGAGGCGGAAGAATTCCTGAACGTACTACTGGGCGCGACTGTAGGGGTGCGGCATACTGCGCCCCTACACGACCTCAAACAACTCATCCTCGACAAAACCGAGGGAACCCCGTTCTTCATGGAAGAGATGGTGCAGGAACTCTTTGAACAAGGCGTGTTGGTCTGCAATGCTGTAGGGGCCGACTCGGAGCCTGCCCTGAGCTTGGCGAAGGGTGTCGGCCCACAAGGCCCGGGCGCACGCCTAGGTGCGCCCCTCCAAATCCCTCCCACCGTTCAAGCTGTCCTGGCCGCACGCATAGATCGCCTGGCGCCAGACGAGAAAGCATTGCTTCAGCAGTTAGCAGTGATTGGCCAAGAGTTTCCACTGAGTCTAGTCAGGCAAGTGATCGAGCAAAGGGAAGAAGAACTCTATCGCTTGCTTGCGGCGCTCCAACATAAAGAATTCCTCTACGAACAGTCCGCTTTTCCAGAGGTTGAATACATTTTCAAGCATGCGCTCACGCAAGAAGTAGCGTACGGCACAGTGCTGCACGAACGCCGTAAAGCTCTGCATGAACGCACCGCCCAAGCCATTGAACTGCTCTACAAAGGCGCCTTGGAAGAACACTACCGTGAGCTGGCGCATCATTACAGCCATAGCCACAACACTAGGAAGGCAGTTGAATATCTGCAGTTGGCTGGGCAGCAAGCCCTCCAGTGCTCGTCCTATGAAGAGGCGGTAGCTCACCTCATCAAAGGGCTGGAAGTGCTTAAGGTCTTACCGGATACTCCCGAACGCACTCACCAAGAACTGATCCTACAACTTGCCCTGCGTGACGCTCTGGTTGTTATCGACGGGTATACAGCCCCAGAAGTAGAAAAAACGGTTCTCCGGGCCCGTGAACTATGTCAACAGATTGGGGAGACTCCCCAGCTTTTCCCAGTGCTGTTTCGACTGTGGACGTTTTATATTAACCGGGGGGAGTTAGAGACAACACGTGAGTTGGCAGAGCAGCTGATGAGGCTAGCCCAGAACGTCCAAGACCCGTATCTCCTCTCTATGGCTCACATGGCGCTGGGGTGCACCGTGTTCTGGCTTGGAGAGTGTGCTTCTGCTCGGACACTCTTGGAGCAGGCGATTGTTCTGTATGATCCTCATAAACACGCTCGCCCCACCGTCAATATAGCTGATCCAAGGGTAGATTGCCTCTCCTATTTGGCCCTGACCCTGTGGTGTCTCGGTTACCCAGATCAAGCCCTGCAGAGGAGCCAGGAGGCAGTTGCTTTAGCTGTAGGGCTGTCTCATCCCTTTAGTCAAGCTTATGCTTTAGGAATCGCGGCCTGGTTTCATGCTGTCCGCCGGGAGGGACCGTTAGCTCGAGAACGAGCAGAGGCGACGATGA
>CAZUFQ010000058.1:0-14149 GCA_964618735.1 uncultured Enterobacteriaceae bacterium | reverse complement strand
ATCTGGCCCTTGCCAACGCCATAAAATATTCGTCTGCTGCAGTCGCGCTGGGCTACTTCTTTTACATGAACGAAGGCGCGCTTGGTTACCGGATCGAACAGCAAGAAATAGATCAACAGCTCAAGCGCATCGGTGCATCAAAGTATCCGCTCATCCTCTATAGAGAACAAACAACAGGTTTTGGACCGATTTTTCAAGCCTACGCTCCTAAGAGTAATCTCGCAATGTTCACCGAAGCCGCTGCATCTTCAGGCTATTTTAATCTGGGGATTGATCAAGATGATGTCATTCGCCGGATGCCGCTCATGATACAAGGCGGTGAGGATCTCTTTCCTTCGCTGGCCGTTTTGTGCGCCTGGCACTACCTGGGCAAGCCTCAACTGATGGTGAAGGTTGGGCGCTACGGGGTGGAAAGGGTCCAGATGGGAGACCGGTCTATACCCACCGACGAAATCGGGCGACTGCTCATTAACTACCTGGGCCCGGCGAAAACCTTTCCCCATTTTTCCATCAGCGATATCCTCAGTGGCAAGATCGCCGCTGGGACATTTACCGGCAAAGTCGTGTTGGTTGGGACCACGGCCATGGGCGCCCAGGACTTGCAGCCCACCCCTCTTAGTCCCTTGTATCCCGGTATGGAGATTCACGCTACGGTTATCGACAATATATTAACCCAACGCTTTCTCACAAACCCCCAGTGGTCGAAGATCTACAATCTGTTCGCCATCATCATACTGGGCGCTCTGATCGGGATTGTCCTCCCACGGATGAGCGCTCTCAAAGGGCTATCATGCGCCACGGGAGTGTCCATTGTATACATCGTCATCGCCCGCTGGCTGTTTGTTCATGCCGGAGTGTGGCTCAATATCGTCTACCCCTTGTTGGTTGTTGTGACGAATTATCTGGGGCACTCTTTCAACAGCGTGGCCCAGCAGTTGCAGCAAGCCTTTCGCAATCTCCAAGCCAGCGAGCAGAAGCACAAATCGCGGTTCGCGGAAGTTGTCCGCCTCCTGGCTCCCGCGTTCCGGGTGGAGCAGATCTTTCTCATTCACCGTCAGACCGGCTTACTCTTACTGCATGTAGCCGCGGATCCCTCTACGACACGCGATCCAGATTTGATCTCAAGTATGTTGATCGCCATTCAAGATTTCGTGCAGGACTCCTTTCGCGTCTTCACTGACGAAGGGCAGGAAACAATCCAGATCGGAGAGATGACCGTGTGGATCGAAAAGAATCAATTGGCAGTCTTGGCCGCTGTCGTCCGCGGCAATCCGCCACAAACAGTTCGTACGCTGCTGCAAGATACGCTTGCGACGATACGCCTAGAGCACGCCAATGCCTTAGTCACTTTCACAGGTGATGTAAGACCATTCGAGACGAGTCGATCACATCTGGAAACCTGTCTCTTAACACAAACAGCCTAAACTCCAGAAAAACCCCGATCATGCTCTGGTTCATACTGGGGCTCCGTGTACTGAGGAGTAGTCGGGGTATCGTGTCAAAGATAGGTACAATCACGAAAGGGGGACACTACTATGAGGGCACAAGCTCATCGAATGGCTGTTGGTCAAATAGCGGCTCTAACCTTTTCCCCTACAGCAGAGAGATTTTCTCACTTCAGGTGATAACGAGTCCTTATTGCACCAGAACGGGATTTTGGGAGGAGGCGCCAAAGCAAGCGCCCCCAGTGGGTCCTGCAAGAGTGACCGGACACTGCATATGCCCTTGGACGGACTTGTTGCTGCCTTGCGAGCTGACTTGAGAGATACAGAATTCAGCGAAACCCAGGACCGTGCGGTTGTTATTCAAGGGCCCATTACAGGCGCCATCAAACACGGGCATGGTGACGCACCAGGGATTGGCCGCGCTGCAATTGCGCGCAGCACACTGGTCACCGATCGCTTTCAGACAGCTATTGATCTGGCCGTTATTCAGATTAATCACATCGCCAGTGTTAATGTTCGGCATGGTGATCGATCCATCCACCAACCCTTTGCACGTCGACGCATTCGCGCCCATCCCTGGTGGGCCAAACCATGCCGAATTATTATCGGGCTGTTGAAACAGGGTCGTGGTATCACAGGTGCCCGTATTGGTCGGGTCAGCCGCGCTGTGGCAGATGGCGAGGGGGAGCGCTGGCTTCTCGACGCCGGGACAGCCCAGGTAAGCCGTCGCGTTAACATTGATCGTAGTAGAGCCGGTTTCTGAAGCCCCAAAGACGTTGCGGATCGCGGAGAAAAAGAGCGGGGTAGACACAGCGTTCGACACTTTCACGGCATTACAGTTGGCGGTCGTCCAATCCGCTGCCGGCGTAAGTGCGCGTGTCGTATAGTTGTAGTTCATCGGAGTTAAAGTATTTGTCGGATTGGTGCTCGTATTGACGACTTTGTTGTAGCCCGCAAAGGTGTTGGCGATAGTCTGCGCATTGCTCTGACGGGTGGCGGCGACGGTGCTGCTCGAGAGACGGGACGCTGCCGCAAGAGCGGCGGCGTCCACTCGTCTTTGCGCTTGCGTGCGCACGATGGTGGTCCACCCAATATCAACCGCGACGCCGAGGAACATCATCAACAGGAAGAGAAAAAGGGCGATAAAAACTAAGGTGACGCCACGGTTGTTTTTCAGTGGATTCATGCCTTGCCTCCTAGGTGCTCGGTTTGAGAGAAGAAAATCAACCTATGCGCTATCTGACTCTTACAAGAGAGAACAAAATGGCTAGGGCCCCAGCCCTTCCCAGCGTTTGTAGCGCTTCGCGTAAGGGAATAGAGCCAGAAGAAAAGCCAGTATCCCCGAGGAGCAGAAGAGTGGCTGGGATGCATTGTAGAAGAATCACACTGCTTCATTTGCAGGTTTACCTTGCTCATAGGATATTCACTAAGCTTTCAGGAAAATTTACAAAATTGATCAACAACACTCCTTGTCATCCTTCGGTCGCATGCAAGCTCCCTTAAGCTGACCATGCAAAAAAGGTGCAGCTGCTAATCTCCATTCGGCTCCGTAGGGGAGACATCTAGGCCGCGCCCCTTTCTTTGTCCGGAGAGGAAAGCTGACGTTACGGCAATCACATCTTGATTGCTCCACCGCCCTTTATATATTTCTTTTCACGGATGAGACTGGAAGATCCCTGAATTTGCTTGTTCTTTTCCCGCGAACAGCAAAATCTAGGCAACAAAATAAAGGATACACCTCTCCCTCGATCTCGGCTCATATTTACAAGATAGCAATAAATCTATCAAGCAAAGTCAAGACGAACGATGAGCATCCGGCCTGGACCTTGAACAGGAAGGATGATGTGTCAAGCATGTCATTTTTGTCATTGAGCATGTCATTTTTGTCAGGGCGCCATGACGCACTAAAGAGGAAAATTACCATTTTTAAGGAAGAAAGGAACGTTTCCCCGTTGGCATGATCCGTGCGTCAGGCTTGATGTATCACTAATAGTGAAATGGAAGAAAGATTGAACGCCTTTTATATACGTCTTGTTATAAGGGAAGTGAGGAAAGGAATATGCTGGCGAGGACTACTCCACCGCCATGAGTAGAGCAGTGCACCCCGCGGCTTCGCAAGGAGCAGATCATCCCGGCAGTCACTCGTTGAGTTGAGCCTGGTCCAGTCGTTTCTGGGCTACACCGCCGGGTCGCCGTATTGTTTACTCACAGCAACCAGCAGAACCAGTAAGTAGCATCGTTGCGTTCTGGAGAGGGAGTGCTTCTATCCCTAGTCCCTCCTCCGGAGCCAGCGGCACGGCGACGACTGCCCCGTCGCCGTGTCTTCTCCTCTACTCCCTTTTCCTACAGATTGTCAAAGCTGAATAGTCATCGTACGCCGTTTCAGAATTAATTTTTACGCCGAAGTTCGATAGCGCCGAGATGAGGGTTGACGGCGTCTCCGGCAGGCTCCGAGCGATAGTAAGACGTTGACATCGGCGCAGCTCTTCAATCCCGACGGTTCCTGGAACAATTAGCACATAAAGTGGAAACGTTTATCGCCTGCGCTTTAGGAGTAGCGGAACATTAGGAGCGGACGAACAAGACCTTTGCTTTTACAGCTCTGGGGCTCGAGGTTGTAGAACGCGCCCGCAAGATCTTGCTCGAGGTTGAAGAATTAACCCAACTAGGACAAAGCTGGAAACAGCCCTTGACGGAAACCCTGAAACTAGGCGTGATCCCCACCAATACACCCTTTTTGTTGCCGCAAATTCTGGCGGAAAGTAAAACTCAGTATCCCCAGTTGCAGGCTCTAGTGAAGGAAGATTTGACCCATCGCCTCTTGGAGGATTTGCACCAAGGCAAGCTCGACCTTGTCTTGCTCGCCTTGCCCTACGAGGCCGGCAATATTACCACGGCGCCCGTGGGGCGAGATGAGTTCAAGTTCATCTGTCATCGACACAGCCGCTTGGTCCAACCACCGTGCTCGGACTACAGCGACTTGCCCGATGGCAGCATTCTGCTCTTGGAAGAAGGGCATTGCTTACGTCAGCACGCTATTGAGGCGTGCAAGCTCAAGAATACCGCCAAGATCAACCTGTTTTCGTTCACAAGCTTGCATACGCTGGTGCAGATGGTCAATCTTGATCTGGGAATGACATTTCTCCCACAGTTAGCGATTGACGCGGGCATTTTACGCGGAACGCAGGTGGCGGTGTATGATATGCCTGCTTTTGCGGCGTATCGGGAAATTGGTCTGGCCCGGCGACAATCTAGCGCCCGGGCCGTTGACTTTCTCACGCTGTCGGCCTGGCTTCGCAGTCGCTTTTTCTCTAAGCATGAGCCTACGAAGGAAACAGAGCGCAGGGAACAGACGACCTGATCTATGCTCACTCGCCCTGCGGCGCGAGCACTCATCTCAACTGTAGACATGATAATATCACTTTTGGTGATAAAAACACCTTATCCTCATTAAGAGTAAAAATCCATCGGCGCGGAGCGAAAGATCCATTCCAGCAAGGAGATCCCATGTAGAGGCGCCTACGCTTCGGTATACTGCGGTAGGGCAAGGACTTTTTCAGGGGTCGGGTGTATTATCTGACCGTTCTGCGGCAAAAAGGAGGAACATCATGGCTGGACTTTCCGTCGATCCGGAACCGACAGGATTCACCCCAACGGCGCCGGTCGCTTCGTTGCCCTTACGGCAATACTGGCCGCGGCGCTTCGTGCTTGTTGGCCTCTGTTCTCTCAGCACGTTTATCTGCTATATTGACCGCGTCAACATGTCGGTCGCCATCATTCCGATGGCGGAAGAATTCAAGTGGGATCAAACGACGAAAGGCATCGTCCTTTCGTCCTTCTTCTACGGTTACTTGGCGACGCAAGTCCTGGGCGGTTGGTTAGCTGATCGTTATGGCGGCAAGGCGGTCTTGGGCTTTGGCGTGTTATGGTGGTCCATCTTTACGATGCTCACGCCGCCGGCGGCCATGATCTCACTCACAGTGCTATTTATTGCCCGCGTTGGCATGGGGCTTGGCGAAGGTGTCGCCTTTCCCGCCATCCATAACCTTTTTGCTCGCTGGGCGCCGGTGCAAGAACGCGCCCGCTTCGTCGCCTTGAACACCAGCGGTATCCCATTAGGAACCGTTGGCGCTCTTTTTCTCACACCGGCCATCGTCCTCACGTGGGGTTGGCATTGGGTGTTTTACTGCTTTGGATTGCTAGGATTCGTTTGGTTCGGGCTTTGGTATTTTCTGGCCTCAGACTCGCCGGAGACGCATCCAACTATCCATCCCACTGAAGCACAATTTATCCGCTCAAACACCCCGCTTGTGCAAAAGAATGACGTCACTCCTTGGGGGTTATTACTCTCACGAGCGCCGACCTGGGCGATCATTATCAACCATTTTTGTTCCAACTGGGGCTTCTATGTCATTCTCACCTGGTTGCCGACCTATTTCAAACAAGCGCTCGGCGCCGATCTCTCGAAGGTCGGCATTTATACAATTTTACCGTGGCTGGTCATGTTCATCATGGGGAATGTCGCCGGCTGGACGGCAGACTTGCTGATCGAGCGCGGCTACTCGTTGACATTCGTGCGTAAGTTAATGCAGAGCATCGGCTTCTTCGGCGCGGCCACGTTTATCAGCTTCGTCGGCAGCGTTACGACCATCACCGAAGCGATCGTTTTGATGTGCTGCACCCTTGGGACCGGCGCGTTTGCCCTGTCCGGTTTCGGTGTGAACCATCTTGATATCGGTCCACGCTACGCAGGGATTTTACTGGGCTTCTCAAATACCGCCGGCACTATCCCCGGTATCCTCGGCGTGACGTTGACCGGGATGATCCTCGACGCTACTGGATCGTGGCAGCTTGTGTTTATGATTTCCGCCGGCATCTATGTGTTTGGGGCGTTGGTGTGGTTGCTGTTCTCCACAGGCGAGCGAGTGTTCGAATAGTTGGGCCTCGTCGGTCATCGTTACACTGCCGTGTGGTTTACATGGGCGCGTACGACAAGCAGAGAAGAAGGGCACTGTGTAACAAGGCGCTCCTGCCGCAGTCCAAAGACATGCGGAGCGAGGCGCCACTCTTCTCCTACCCCAATCATAGTGAGATCGTAGCCGGCTGCTTCGTGAAGCACCGTCTCTATGGGCTGAGCAGATTCAACGACGACAAAACGGGTGTTTCCTCCTCTCGGCTCCGGAAATTCCTGCGCCAGCGCTGCTTGCGCTTCTCGTTCTATCTCCGGCTGTGCGCGTCCGGGACGCACGACGTGCAGGATCGTTGCTTGCGCCCCATAACGATGCACGATACGGGCGGCTAACGTCAATGTCGCTCGATCATGACTCGTGCCGGTATAGGGCAAGAGAATGCGACTCGGAGGAAATGCGCCTCCTTTATCGATGAACACCGCCACATCGGCGGTGCTCTCTTTCATGACCTCCTGAACCGTGCCTCCTAGCAGGGCTTGATTGAAAACTGGCTTGTGCCATCCCATCACGACAAGCCCTGCTCCCTTCGTTTGCGCCACTTCACAAATTGCTCTCCCCGGGGTACGGCTCACTAATTCCAGGGGATGGACTTCATAGCGGAGCGTACGGGCGTACTCGAGCAAGGGACCCAGCGCTTCCTGGGCAGTGGGAAGGCCTGGCAGCACTCGCGCTCCTAATGCGCCGCGCTCAGTGGGGCGAGCAAGATGGAGCGCATACAGCTGCGGCGCTTCGCTTTCAGCTACAGCAGCAGCGACTTGTAAAAGAGCTGGACCAGAACTCGGCAATGCTACCGGGATCAACACCCGATCGTTCTTTTCGCTCACCTCACTCGCTAAGAGGTCGGCGCGTAGCCGCTCTTGAGGATAGATAAGAGCCAGCACCGGCGTCGTGGCGATTGTTGTCACCAGGGCCATAAGCACCATCATCGCAAACAAGGTAGGAGCAATGACGCCGAGGTCTAAGCCAATGTTCAGCACGATCAACTCCATCAATCCGCGCGTGTTCATCAACACGCCCAAGGCGCTCGCTTCTCGCCAGCCAAGGCCGGTCCGGCGCGCAGCGAGCGTGCTGCCGCCAAATTTCCCGAGAGTTGCTGCGGCAATGATCAGAAGACAGAATTCCCATGCCTCCAGACTATTCAGCAGTCCGATCTGCGTACGCAGTCCGGTGTATACAAAGTAGATAGGAAGAAGGAAAATGACGATGAAGTCTTCGATTTTCTCTGTCAACTCGCGAACGAATCCACTGTGCTTGGGCATCATAGCGCCCAGCATGAAGGCGCCAAAAATCGAGTGAATGCCAATCTGCTCGGTCATCGCTGCACTACACAGAACCATGATAAATGTCGTCGCGACGAGATTTTGTGAAAGCCGTCCGGAATGCTCGTACAGCGCGCTCACTCGAGCAAGAAGCGGACGAATCCCGAAGAACATAAAGGCGATGTAAAACAGGGCGAGTCCAACTGTGATGAGGGCCTGATGCAGCCCAGCGGCGCGCACCGTGGCGACCACAAACGCTAGTAGGCACCACGCCGTCATGTCATCAACCGCTGCACAAGTCAGAGTGATAGCGCCGACTTTCGTCTTGAGCAGGTCGCGTTCGATAAGGATACGCGCCAGGACTGGAAACGCGGTGATCGACATGGCTATGCCAATAAACAAAGCAAAACTAGTAAACGGCACAGAGTCTGACGAGAATCGTGAGTACAGCAATAAGGAAAGACTTGCCCCCAACAAAAAAGGCACGATGATCCCCGCATGAGAAACAACGACAGCGACGTGACCGCGACCGCGCAAAAGGGTAGGATCTAATTCCAACCCCACAAGGAACATAAAAAAGAGCACCCCGTACTCACTAAGCACCTTGAGAAACGGCAAGACGGCCGGGGGAAAAAGCATCGTCGCCCATTGCGGAGCCAGCCAGCCGAGGAACGAAGGACCAAGAAGAATACCGGCGACAATCTCACCAATCACTTGCGGTTGTTGCAGACGACGGAACGCGACGCCTAAAAGCCGCGAGGCGGCAATAATGACAACAATTCCGAGAGTTAGATGCGACAGTATGTGCTCTAATGGCATGAATGTTTCCTAAATTGAGAGAAAACAGCGAACTGCACCGTAAGTTATTTTTATACCTCATCTTTCCGGGAGACAAAGTGGGCTTCTGCTTGCGCTAATCTCTCCTCCACTGTCCACTTCATCGATTTGCCTCAGCTCTTTTAGGACTTCGTCCTTTGCGCTATGGTCGGACCTCAACCACTCTGAGGAAGGTCCGATTTGCCATGGACTTAGCATTACTCCAACGTCAACTACAAAACTTTTCCGTCGCTCACTACGGCGAAGACGCTGTCGTCAGCCAAGTCGAAATTATGCCTGGTCACGCCGGCTTGAGTTTCGGCTTTCGCGTCGATTACCAGGAGAATGGGCGACCGCGACATGAATCTCTGGTTATGCGCATACCGCCCAAAGGGGTTAAGCAAAGCGGAAATACCGACGTGCTCCGACAGGTTCCGTTGCTCAACACCTTAAAACGCTATGGCGTGCCGGTCGCGACGGTGCGTTGGTCTGGCAGCGATGAGCAGTGGTTCGAGGTGCCGTACATGATGGTCGAGCGACTTCCTGGTCGAACGTTCCGCTTCTCCGAGCCTGATGCTTCATTCGATATTAGCCGGGACAAAGTCGTGCATCGTTACCGACAAATCGTTCATGCTCTCACCCAAACTCACCGTCTCAATTGGCAAAAGGATCTACCCAATTGGGAAGCTCCTCGCTCTCTCGAAGAAGAAATTCGATTTTGGGACCCCATTCTCGCGAAAGGCGCGGAGCCCCAGTGGATCACCCAAGGCCAGGAGGTTCGAGAGCTACTTTTACAATATCAACCACAGAATCCCGCCATCGGGTTATTCCATGGTGATTTCCAAGGGTCTAACTTTTTGTTTGATGACGATACCCTCAACGCCGTACTCGACTGGGAAATCTCCGGCATTGGAGGACAGTTGCTCGACTTGGGTTGGCTGATCGTCTTTAGCGATCCAGCGAGCTGGACCGGCGTGTGTACGCCCATCGCCACCGCGCCGTCAGCAGAAGAAATCACGGCATGGTACGAAAAAGGCATGCAACAGAAAGCACCTGATGTCGCCTGGTTCCGCGCGCTAGCTGGGTATCGTTTTGGGGCCATCAGTTGCTTCAACGTCATGCTCCACCGGCGCGGCAAGCGGCATGATCCGGAATGGGAGAACATCGCCCCTTCGATTCCATTTCTGTTTGGCCGGGCAGAGGAGATGATTAGAAGTAGTCAGTAGCCAGTAGTCGGTAGCCAGCATAAAATATGTTTATTCCTTTTTACCCTCATCCCTACTGACTACTGAATGCTGACTACTGACTACTTCTAAGGTTGATACGCGTCATGCTGCCGGCGGCGACGGCTGATATGTTCTTCCATCGTACCGGCGGTGATGACTTCATACAGAATCGCCTGTTTGCCTTCGCGCTTGCGCAGGACGCGCCCCAAGCGTTGCACATGCTCACGGGTTGACCCGGACCCCGAAAGCACGATTGCCACGCTGGCTTCCGGTACGTTGACCCCCTCGTTGAGCACCTTGGAAGTCGCCAACGCTAAATACTCGCCGCGGTTAAAGCCCTCTAGAATCGCTTTGCGCTCTTTGGTTGGGGTCTGATGAGTAATCGCGGGAATCAGGAAGGCTGCTGAGATGGCGTACACAGTGTCGTTATCGCTGGTGAAAATGATGACACGTTCACGAGCGTGTCGTTTTAACAGGAAATCAAGCGTACGGAGTTTGGCCGAAGTGCCTAGCGCCAATTTTTTTGAGCGCTGATGAGCTAACATCGCCTGTCTCCCCCTACGGCTCCGCGCGCTTTCACGTACGAAGCGATGCCATCCGGCTAACCCATCGAGCACGATGCCGTGGTCAACAATGAAGTCATAAAACGTTCCGCGCGCCTGTTTGTATTCTGCTTCTTCCTCAGGAGTCAGCGTCACGGTCATGCGTTCGACCACATAGTCTGCGAGATACTCGCCAGCGAGTTCTTTAATGCCCTTGGCATACACCTGAGGACCAATCAAATTCTCAAGCAACACATGACGGCCGTCGCTGCGCTCGGGCGTAGCCGTCAATCCCAGGCGATATGGCGCCAGACACATTTCCGCCGCATGGCTATACATTTCGCCCGGCAAATGGTGACACTCGTCAAAAATCACCAAGCCCCAGCGATTGCCCAAGCGATCCATGTGGCCGTACGCGCTATCGTAGGTTGTCACCGTCACATCCTGAATTTCGTAGTAACCGCCGCCGATAAGACCAATCTGCTCACCAAACGCGGCGCACAGCAAATCGTACCATTGGTTCATTAAGTCAATGGTCGGCGCCACGACTAACGTTCCACGCTGAACAGTCTCAAGAGCCATTTGGCCGACATAGCTTTTACCGGCCCCGGTGGGCAGCACAACCACGCCACGTCTCCCGGCGCTTTTCCAGGCGTCCAGGGCTTCGCTTTGAAACGGGTGTGGATCTTGGGTGAGACGGCTGGAAAGTTTGAGAGTGCGATAAGCTGGAGCGTTGTTATCGAACAAAACGCCAGCCTGTTTAAATTGTTCAATGATGGCGCGATAGTGATGCGCCTGCGCTCGCCAGCGATCAACCCGGCCATCCCATTGAAAGCACGACGGGGGTTGCCACGCCGCAGGAGGGTCGTGCAAAACAAGCGTACCGAGATCAAATGTTAAACGCATAGCTTCGACAGGCTACAGGCCTGAGGCTTTAGGGAAATCCCCTTTAGCCTCAGGCCTAATGAATTTTGATAATCAACTTCGGTAATCTTATGATACTGAGTCTAGTTTCCGAATTCCGTAGGGTGCGCTTGCGCACCAATCCCTGGTGCATAAATGCACCCTACCCAAGGCGGGTTGCTAGCCTTACCGATTTTGTTGGTCAAATTTCATTAGCCTAAAGCCTCTTAAACGATTCGCTTCTCGCGCAACTCCGCAATTTTCGCGGCGCTGTACCCAATGTCGCGCAAGACGTCCTCAGTATGTTGTCCCAGCGACGGAGCAAAGGAGCGGACAGAGCCTGGCGTATCAGAGAGTTTGACGGCGATGCCGGCCTGGGTTACTTTGCCAGCCACCGGGTGATCTAATTCCACCGCCATTTGACGATGCTTCACTTGCGGGTCCTGAAATACTTCGGGGACATCGTAGACCTTACCGACACACACATCCGCCTTCGTCAAAAAATCGAACCACTCTTCGCGAGTTTTTGTCAAGAAGATTTTCTGCAGCTCGGCGCGAGCATAGCCGTGCTTTTCAGAGGGAGGGCCAGAGAAATCTCCCTCTTTCATGCCACACTCTTTGAGGTCCGGGCGGTTCAGCGCATCACACAGATTGTCGAAGAGCCACGGCTCGGTACACCCGATCGTGATCATCTTATCATCTTTTGTCTTATAGAAACTGTAGTACGCATGCCCACCGCCAAAGACACCGTTGCCACGACCGGGCATGACACCATCAGCAAAATAATCGCGCACGTTGGGTGTGGCGGCCAGAAGAGAGATTGTCGTGTCTAGATAAGAGACATCCACCATCTGCCCCTTCCCCGTCCGCTCTCGGGCAAAGAGCGCAAACATGATGCCGGTTACTCCATGCATAGACGCCCCGGCGTAGTCGGCGATGATATTCAGCGGAATGGACGGAGGGCCTTCAGTCGGACCAATTAAGTTCGCTACGCCAGCCAGCGAAAGATAGTTCAGATCATGAGCCGGGAAATCTCGATACGGTCCGTCTTGGCCAAAGCCGCTCAGGGAACAGTACACGATCCGTGGGTTGAGCTTGCTTAAGGTCTCATAATCCCCGCCGAGACGCTTCATGACGCCAGGACGAAAGCCTTCGACCAGTACATCATAGCTCTTGGCGAGATCCTGGAGTACGGCCTGACCGGCAGGATCTTTCAGATTGAGCGTAAGACTCTTTTTATTGCGGTTGGTGAAGCTCGTCGCAAGCTTCCGAGCCTGATCTGGCCGTGGCGAAGCGCCTGAACCGACAAGTTTTCCTGTGGGAGGAGGCTCGATTTTCAACACCTCTGCGCCCATATCAGCTAACATCATTGTGCAAAATGCGCCTGGTCCTACACGTGTGAGTTCGAGAATCTTAATGCCATCTAGCGCTCCAGCCATGACGACCCTCCTTACATCTGCATAGTTCTAAGGCTGTCTTTATAGACCACCACCGCCAGGAGAGGCTAGAGCAGTCGGGTCCTCTGGAAGCTTTAGGGAGACACATCCTGGAAATGACTATCGCTGCTGCTTGCTCCTCAATTGTCCCCCCTTCCTCGATCTGCTAAGCCTCAGAAGGTGACCCTACAAGACAAACTCCGAAAAATCCGGGAAGAACTTCAACAACTCTTTCTTGAACGGACTGAGCTGATCGACGGCGCACTTGCCGCCCTGCTTGCCTCTCAGCACGTGTTAATCATTGGTCCGCCGGGAACCGCAAAGTCGATGCTGGCGGACGAACTCTGTCGCCGTATTTCCGGAGCCTCGTATTTTCAGTGGCTCCTCACAAAATTTACGACGCCCGAAGAGTTGTTCGGCGCGGTGAGCCTGAAAGCATTGGAAGCGGATGATTACCGTCGAGTCACAAGCAATAAACTCCCGGAAGCACACATCGCTTTTCTCGACGAAGTCTTCAAAGCCAGTTCCTCCATCTTGAACGCGATCCTCACCATCATTAACGAACGCCTTTTCCATAATGGTCGTCAGGTTTCTACCGTTCCGTTATTGACGCTCTTTGGAGCCAGCAACGAACTCCCGGAGGACGATGAACTGCTGGCGTTGTACGATCGTTTTCTGCTCCGTTTCGTCGTTGGCTACATTAGTGAGGAGTTCCGTTTTCTCAAAATGCTCCAGGGCAAGGAACCGGCGGAACGTACGACCATCACGCTCGACGAACTCCGCCAGATGCAAGCAGAGGCCCAAGCGTTGCCTGTGCCAACGATCGTCCTTCGAGGACTCGCGGATGTCCGCCGCGAATTAGGCAAAAAAAACATCATCGCCTCGGACCGCCGCTATCGCCAAAGTCTTGGCCTTCTCCGAGCATTGGCATATTTGCATAGGCAGTCGACCGTTGTTGAGTCGGATCTCTTCTTTCTGGAGCATGTCCTCTGGAAAGATCCCGGGGAACAAGTTGAGGTGCGGAGTATCATTCACGGACTCATTCATGGCTATGAAGATCAGGTGCAAGAGCTGCTCTTTCAGACGCGTGAGTTACGCGACTACGCCGAACGCCAATGGGAGAACAAAGAGCAACAAGCGCGTGCGGTTATCGAAGTACACACCAAGATTCGCAATATTCTAGTCAAAGTTGACGAAATCAGCCGCGGCGCTGGGGAAGTCGGTCGTCCATTAGAAAAAATCGACACTATCCGCAAAGAAATCCAAGGAATCCAACAACAGCTCCTCGTGAAGTTTTAGCGCCTCTCTACGGACAGGCGAACACCAAAGGACAACATGACAGTCACTGCCAGCAACACAACTCCACTTTTTTCTTCCTTTCCGGAAATTATCAAAGGCCCGTGGACGCCAGCCGCTCGCCAACATGCGCTCAACGAGGCGACGGAAAGCCACTATATCGCGTATTTTGGTCGAGCGATGAAACAGCGCAATTGGTAGCCGTGGCACGACCTGCCGCTCGACGAAATGCGTGCACGAGGTCACCAATTAAGCG